>JAJZVS010000020.1 GCA_021845555.1 Pseudomonadota bacterium | reverse complement strand
GCCCGCGCCACCGCCGGATCGGCCAGCGCCACCCGCATCAGCGTGCGGCCCACCCGCGTCGTTTCGGCCACCGAACTGCCGACCGGGGTGCGGAACGGCACCGAGACGACGCCCTCGTCCCAGGGCGGCAGGAAGCCGGTGGGCAGCCGCGCCAGCGCGAGCAACGTGACGCCGGCCAGCGCCGCCACCACCAGCGCCGCCGGCCAGGGCCGGCGCATGGCGCGGACCAGATGGCGCAGGTACCAGCGGCGCAGCCGCGCCTCCCACCCTGCCGCCCTCGGCGCGGGTGGGTTCCCCGAGGCCAGCCAGAGCGCAAGCACCGGCGTCACCACCAGCGCCACCGCCTGGGAGACGAGCAGCGCCACCACGATAGTGACCGCCATCTGCCGGAACAGCAGCCCGATCGTGCCGGTGAGCGCGATCAGCGGCACGAACACCAGGCAGGAGGTGAGCGTCGCCCCGGTCATTGCCGGCAGGATTGCGCCCACGCCGGCGATCGCGCGGCGCCGGCGCGCGGCGGCGCCATCGTCCGCGCCCGGCTGCGCGGCTTCGTGCATCCCGCGCTCCATCACCACGATGGCGTGGTCCACCAGCGCGCCGATCGCCGCGGTGAGGCCGCCGAGCGTCATGATGTTCAGCCCGTACCCCAGCGCGTGCAGCACCAGCAGCGTGGCGGCGATCGACAGCGGCACGACAAGCAAGGTGGCCAACGCCGCGGCGAAGCGGCGCAGGAAGCCGAGCACCACCGCCCAGGCGATCGCGCTGCCCAAGATCAGCGCCAACCAGACGTCGTGCAGGCTGGAAGCGATCAGCCCGCTCAGGTCGTAGATCGGCACGATCCGCAGGCCGGGCGGCAGTTCCCGCCGCAGCGCGGCGATGCGCGCGCGCACGGCGCGGCCAAGCGCCACCTGGTCCACGCCGCTTTGGGCCTGCACGTCGATCACCAGCGCGTGCCGCCAGCCGGCGACGGCGGCCTGGCGGATCAGCGGCGGCGGGCCGGTGCTGATCCGGGCCAGATCGCCCAGCGCGAGCGGCGCGCGCGCGCCGTCCGCGCCATTGGGCACGCCCAGCGGCAGCATCAGCCGCGCGAGCGCGCTTGCATCCGCCGGACGCGGATCGGTCGCCACCACGAACTGCTGATGATAGGCTTGCAGCACGCCGGAGAAGAACGGCCCCTGCGCGCCGCGCAGCGCCGCGATCACCTGCGCCGCGGTCAGATCATGCGCGGCCAGACGTCGTTGCGAGAGGCGCACGTCCACCTCCGGCCAGCCGCGCCCGGTGCCGGAGACCTTATAGACCCCGGGCACGCCGATCAGCGCCGGGCGGATCTGGAACGCGAACACCGGCTGCATCGCCGCGCTGTCGGTCGTGTTCGACACCAGCGCGTATTCGGCGAACGGATACACTTCGGGCGTTTGCAGCCGCACGGTCATCGCCGCGCCGGGCGGCAGTTTCACATGCGCGAGGCGCGCTTGCAGCAGCAGATAGGCCAGTTCGGGGTCGGTTCCCGAGGTGAAATAGACATGCAGCTTGGAGATCCCGTTGCCGGTCTGCGAGCGCACCACCCGCACCCCCGGTTCGCCCTGCGCGGCCAGTTCCAGCGGGCGGGTGACGGCCAGCAGCATCAGCTTCACCGGCACCTGCCCGTCGCTGACCAGCACCACGACCTTGGGGAAGGAAAGGTCGGGGAAGACCGTCTCCGCCAGCCGTCCGAGCGTGGCCCAGCCGGCGCCGAGCACCAGCACCGCCAGCAGCAGGACGGAGAAGCGGTTGGTCCAGAGCGCGCGCAGCAGGCGCGGGATCATCGCGCCACGACCACCCTGGTGGCTTCGGCGAGCCTTGTGGCGCCTGCCACCGCGACGGTCTGGCCAGGATGCAGGGCGCCGCGCAGCCACACCCGCCCGCCCGCCTCGGCCAGCACCCGCACCGGCACGGCGTGGGCGCGGCCGGCGGCCAGGGCGAACACCACCGCGCTTGCGCCGCGCATCACCACCGCCGCTTGCGGCACGCTCGGCGCCGGCGGGCCGGGGCGGACCAGGCGGACCCAGACCCATTCGCCGGGGATCAACGGATTGTCCGCCGGCAGGCGGATACGCACGCGCAGCAGGCCGAGCGGGCGGGCGTCGCTGCCGATCGCGGCGATTCGGCCGGTGCCGTGCCAGCCGTGCGCGGCGATCGTGGCGCGTTGATCCGGATGCAGGCCGCGGGCCTGATCGGGTGGGATGCGCGCGTCGATCCAGGGGGTGGCGCGGCCGCTGAGGGTGGCGACCGGCGTGCCCTGGAACACGACGGTTCCTGGCGCGACCAGATAGTGCAGCGTGCCGGCGAAGGGCGCGCGCAGCACCTGCTGCGCCGCCTCCCGCTCCAGCCCGGCCAGTCTTGCCTGCGCCTGCGCCACCGCCTGGCGCGCCTGTTCGACCGCGAGCTGCGTGCGCAGGTGCTGCGCCGCGAGGCGCGTCGTGCGGGCCAGGGTGGCACGCGCAAAGGCGAGATCGGCGCGCGCCGCGGCCAGCCCGCCGCGCAGCGTCGCCGGGATGTTGCGCGCCACCACGGCGCCGGCAGCCACCTCGCCCTCGGTCAGGAACGGCCCGGCGATCTCGCCGGTCACGGGGGCGGCGAGCGTGGTCTTGCCCAGGCTGTCCACCTCCGCCAGCACCCGCAGCACATGCGGCGCGGCGGTCAGCGTGACCTGCGCGGCGCCGACCGCGACCGGCGCCGGCGGGGCGGCCAGGGCGGCGGGGGCGGCCAGCGCGGCCAGCGCGATCAGCACGCCAGGCCATGCGGACGGGCCAAGCCGTGGGGCGCGGCGCCGGCGGGCGGGGCTGGGGGCAACGGCGTCCATCGGTGGCGGGGAAACTCCGGCAAAGCGGGCGGCGCGTGCCGTCAGACCGTACTGCGCCATGACGCGGCGGGTGGGGATGTGGGTCAAATGAGCGATCCGACAGACCAGGGCAATGGGTTGCATGCGCGGCGGCAGCGGCGATGGGAACTCCCGCGCGACGGGCAGGTCGGGCGCGCTGGCACCGCGCCCGCGCGCGGGAGAGACGATCCTCGCCCCCCGGAGGCCGGCCGGCGGCCGCGGCCGGTCGCGCGACGGATCAGACCTCCGGGCTTCGCGAAACCGTGCCGCCGGGGTCAGGCGGCGCGGCTGCTCAGGATCTGCCGGGCGCGACGCAGCGCCTCGGCCATCTCCGCCGCCGGCACCGCGCCGGAAAACAGCCCGTAGCCATCGAGGAAGAACGACGGCACGCCGTTCACCCCGGCCTCGCGCGCAGCCAGGTCGGCGGCGCGCATCTCTGCCTCCATCGCATCGCCAGCCAGAAAATCGAGCACGGTCCGGCGGGCAAGCCCGGCTTCGGCGGCGCAATCGGCCAGGATCGCCGGTTCGCCGATGTCGCTGCCTTCGAAGAAATAGGCGGCGAACACCGCCTCCATCGCCGCGTCCTGCACGCCTTCCCGTCCGGCGAGCCAGATCAGCCGGTGCGCGTTCAGCGTGTTCGGCGTGCGCACGATCCGGTCCAGGTGGAACGTCAGCCCAGCCGCGGCGGCCGCCGCGGTGACGCGCGCGTCGAGCTCGCGGGCCCGCGCGGCGCTGCCGAACTTGGCGGCGCGATAGGCGGCGCGCTCCACCCCTTCCTTCGGCATGTCGGGGTTGAGCTGGAACGGGTTCCACTGCACCGTGAAGCGCAGGTCCTCCGGCGCCAGCAGCGCAAGCGCGCGCTCCAGGTGGCGCTTGCCGATGAAGCACCAGGGGCAGATCGCGTCGGAGACGATATCGAGCCGCGTGCCGGGGCCGGCGGCGGCCTGCGGGAGCGGCGCGGTCTCCGCGGCCGCATCGGTGCAGCCGTCCGGGCCGCAAACGGCGGCTTTCATGTCCTGGTCCATGCGATCGTCCTCCTCGGCTGCGCCATCATGGCCGCGCCGGCGCCGGCGCGCCAGCGGCAAGCCGCCTGCCCGCTTACCGGCCGCCCGCACGGCAGCTAGCATGGCAGGGTCCGCAACCGGAGGAAACGACCATGGCCGAGACCAAGCCGCGTGGCCTGCTGCTGGTGATGATCGAAGTGGAACCCGCGCACGAAGCGGATTTCAACCGCTGGTACAACGAGGAGCACGTGCCGGAGCGCCTGTCGGTCCCCGGCATCCTGAACGCGCGCCGCTTCGTCGCGATCGAGGGCGAGCCGAAATACCTGGCGCTGTATGACCTCGAAAGCCCCGACGTGCTGCAGAGCGAGGCCTACACGAAGCTGCTGGCCGGCACGCCGTGGACGAACGAGACGAAGAAGCACTGGATCCGTTCGGTCCGCAACGTCTATCGGGAGATCCCGACCACGCCCTGACCTTCGCGGGCGTCGCGGTCACGCCGCGCGCCCGGCCTCGGCCGGGACCAGATGCGACAGGAACACCTCGGCGCAGGCACGCCAGGCGAAGCGTTCGGCATGCACGCGGCAGGCCGCACGGTCGGCGCCGAGCGCGGCGAGCGCCGCCGCGCGCAAGTCGGTATCGACCGCGCCGATCCGCCCCGCGGCGCCGGCCAGCACGTCGATCGGGCCGGTCACCGGGAAAGCCGCGACCGGCGTGCCGCAGGCCAGCGCTTCGAGCAGCACCAGGCCGAACGTATCGGTCAGGCTCGGGAACACGAACGCGTCCGCCCCCGCATAGGCCGACGCCAGCGCGGCGCCGTGACGCGGGCCGGTGAACAGTGTCGCCGGATAGCGCCGGCGCAGCGCGGCCAGTTGCGGCCCGCCGCCCACCACCACTTTCGATCCCGGCAGATCGAGATCGAGGAAGGCGCCGATGTTCTTCTCCACCGCGACCCGCCCGACATAGACGAACACCGGGCGCGGCAGGTCCCAGGCCTCGCGCGGCTGCGGGCGGAACAGGGTGAGATCCACCCCGCGCGACCAGGCGCGCAGATGGCGGAAGCCGCGCGCGGCGAGTTCCGCGCGCAGGCTCTCGGTGGCGACCATGGTGCCTTCGGCGGCGCCGTGGAAGCGGCGCATCCAGGCATAGAGCGGGCGCACCGGCAGGTGGGTGCGTGCGGCGACGTATTCGGCGAATCGCGTATGGAAGGCGGTGGTGAAGGAGAACCCGGTGCGGATCGCCCAGCGCCGCGCGGCCAGCCCGAGCGGACCTTCGGTGGCGATGTGCAGCGCGTCGGGGCGGAAGGCGGCGATCATCGCGCCGATCCGCCGTCCCGGCAGCAGCGCGAGGCGGATATCGGGATAGCTCGGGCAGGGCATGGTGCGGAACCGGTCCGGGCCGATCACCTCCACGACATGGCCCATGGCGCGCAATTCGCCGGCGACGGTGGCGAGCGTGCGCACCACCCCGTTCACCTGCGGGTGCCACGCGTCGGTGACGATCAGGATGCGGTGGGAGGGCGCGGGCGGCAGCACCGGGGGCGCCTCGACGGGGAATGGAACATCAAACAGGAAGCGGCACCCCGACCTGGCGCGGCGCGAAGAACGACAGGCGGTTGCGGGCCGCCCAGTCGATCAGTTCGAGCCGTCCGTCGTGGTGCTCCACCAGCGCGGTGCAGCTTTCGACCCAGTCGCCGTCGTTGATGTACAGCACGCCGCCCACCTCGCGCATTTCGGCGTGGTGGATGTGGCCGCACACGACGCCGTCGAAGCCGCGCCCCCGTGCCTCGGCGGCGAGTGCCGATTCGAAGCGGTCGATCGCCTTCACCGCTTCCTTCACCTGGCGCTTGAGCCAGGCCGACAGCGACCAGTAGGGATAGCCGAGCCGGCGCCGCACGGCGTTGAACCAGCGGTTCGCCACCAGCGCGACGGTGTAGGCCCAGTCGCCGAGCAGGGCGAGGAACTTCGCGTAGCGCACCACGCTGTCGAACTGATCGCCGTGCGTCACCAGCAGCCGCTTGCCGGCGGCGGTGACGTGCACCGCCTCGGCGCGCAGGCGGATCCCCGAGATCTCGAGCCCGCCGGCGACGATTGGCCCTCCGGTAACGATCGGATCGAGCCATGGGCGGAACATCTCGTCGTGGTTGCCGGGGATGTAGGTCACTTCGGTGCCGGCGCGGGCGTGGCGGACGATCTGGCGCAGCACCGCGTCGTGGTGCTCGTCCCAGTACCAGGACTTGCGCAGCCGCCAGCCGTCGATGATGTCGCCCACCAGGTAGAGCTGGTCGCAACTGGTCTTGCCGAGAAAGTCGGCGAGGAAATCGCTGCGGCAGCCGCGCGTCCCGAGGTGGGTGTCGGAGATGAAGACGCTCCGATAGGTCGGGCGGTAGGCGGGCCGCGGAACGGTGCATGACATGCTGTTCATCGTGCCCGCAGCACATAGCGGCGCCGGGGCCGCGGACCAGTGAAGCTTGCATGACGCAGGGCGAAACGACACCACGGCGGCAAAGTCATCGGTCCGTCATCGCCCCGTCATCGTCGCGCCACGCAAGATCGCGACACATGGTGGTTTCCCGTGCTTCCTGCAGACGAGTCGTCGCACCTCCGATGGTCATCATCTACAACCCCACCGCCGGGAATCGCCGCGTGCACCGGCTCTGGCGGGTGCTCGACATCCTTGCCGCCAACGGCGTGCGGATCGAGGTGCTGCGGACCGAACGGGCGGGCGACGCGCAGCGCCTCGCGCGCGCGGCGGCGGAGGGTGGCGCGCGGCTGGTGGTCGCCGCCGGCGGAGACGGCACGATCGCCGAGGTGGCGAACGGACTGCTCGGCACGGCGGCGAGGCTCGGCGTGATCCCGCTCGGCACCGCCAATGTGCTGGCGCATGAATACGCCCTGCCCTTCGCACCGCGCGCGGTGGCCGCGGCGCTGGCGTTCGGGCGCACCCGGTTGCTGTGGCCGGGCCTCGCCGAGGGCGGCGGGCCGCTCGCGCCCCCGGCGGCCGCGGAGCCGACGCGGCTTTTCGTGCAGATGCTGGGCGTCGGGTTCGACGCCGACGTGGTCCGCCGCCTGCCGCTCGGGCTGAAGAAGGTCCTCGGCCGCGGCGCCTATGTCTGGCAGACGCTGCGCGAACTGCCGCGCTACGCGTTCCCCCCGGTCACGCTGCGGCTGGACGGGGTCGCGGTGGAGGCGGTCAGCGTCATCGTCAGCAAGGGCCGGCTGTATGGCGGGCGCTACCTGCTGGCGCCGGAGGCCGACTCGGGCGCGCGGGGCTTCTCGGTGGTGCTGTTCGAGCAGGCGGGGTGGCGGGCGGCGCTGCGCGGGGCGATCGCCCTGCCGCTCGGCCGGCTGGGCGCGCTCGCGGGGGTGCGCCGGGTGCGGGCGCGGGAGATCGAATTCCTGGGCGATCCCCCGATGGCGGCGCAGACGGACGGCGATCCCGCCGGCCGCGCGCCCCGCCTGGTGCGCGACGCGGCGCAGCCGATCGCCCTGGTGGTGTCAGGATGATCGGATGCCCCCTTGAACCGGGGGGCAAATTGGGGATGATGGCGCCACCGTGCCGGGGCGGATCCCTCGGTGGTCGCTGCCGCTTCGGGGCGTGAGGAACAAGGTCGGGGAATGAGCGAGCACGCGCACGGCGCATCCGTCATCCGGGGGTCGGGGCTGAAGCAGCCCTATCATCTGGTCAACCCGAGTCCCTGGCCGATCGTCGGTGCCCTGGGCGGGCTGCTGGTGGTGCTCGGGATCATCTTCGCCGCGCATTACGGCAATTACACGACGCTGGTGGTCGGCACGCTGGTCGTGCTCGCGACCATGTTCTTCTGGTGGCGCGACGTGCTGGCCGAAAGCCGCACGCCGGGGATGCATTCGGCGGTGGTCCGGCTCGGCCTGCGCTACGGAATGATGTTCTTCATCGCGTCGGAGGTGATGTTCTTCGTCGCCTTCTTCTGGGCGTTCTTCAACTTCGCCCTGTTCCCCAGCAACGTCGCCGGCGTGGCGCACCCGATCTGGCCGCCGCCGGGCATCCATTCGATCGATCCGTTCCACCTGCCCATCCTGAACACGATGATCCTGCTGCTCTCGGGCACCACGGTCACCTGGGCGCACCATTCGCTGATCCACGGCGACCGCAAGGGACTGGTGACGGGGCTGGCGCTGACCGTGCTGCTCGGCCTCGCCTTCACGGGGTTCCAGGCGTGGGAGTTCACCCATGCGCCGTTCCATCTGGTGGGCGGCGGGGTCTATCCGTCGGTGTTCTTCCTCGCCACCGGCTTCCACGGCTTCCACGTGATCGTCGGCACCTGTTTCCTGGCGGTGTGCTGGTTCCGCGCCCGGCGCGGCGAGTTCACGCCGGAGCGGCATTTCGGCCTCGAGGCGGCGGCATGGTACTGGCACTTCGTCGATGTCGTGTGGCTGTTCCTGTTCACCTGCGTCTATGTCTGGGGTGCTAGCGCTGTCGTCGCCCGGTGAGCATCCGCCCAACGGGAAACCGGCCGGCGGGGAACCGGCCGCGGCGGGTGAATTCGCCGGGCCGCTGCCCCCGGTGTGGCGGGTCGCCTTGCAGGGCCGCTGCCCGCGCTGCGGCAAGGGGCATCTGTTCACCGGCCTGCTGACCATCCGGCCGCGCTGCGCGGTCTGCGATCTCGATCTCAGCGGAAACGACGCCGGGGATGGCGCGCCTGTCGCGGTAATGTTCATCCTTGGCCCGATCCTGGTGATCGGCGCCTTCTGGGTGGAGTTTCGCTTCAACCCGCCGCTCTGGGTGCATGCGGTAATCTGGCCGGTGGTGGCGCTGCCGCTCGCCGTGGTGCTGATGCGCCTGGCCAAGGCGGCGCTGGTGGCGCTGCAATACCGCAACCGCCGCGCGGAAATGGGACTTTGACCGCCAACGCCGCCGCGCCCGCCGTCCCGACCGCACCCCGCCGCCCGACCAGCCCGCCGGACACGCGGCCCTACTGGCGGCGGCTGCTCTGGCCGGGCGTGATGACCGTGGTGATGCTGGCGATGCTGCTGGCGCTCGGAGTCTGGCAGGTGCGCCGGCTCGCCTGGAAGGAGCGCATCCTGGCCGAGATCGCGCATGCCGAGGCCGCCCCCGCGGTCCCGCTGCCGGCACACCCCTCCCCGTTCGTGAAAGTGCGGATCCGCGGGCGCTTCCGCCCCGATCTGGCGGTGCATTTCGCCGCCGAGGTGAAGCAGACCACCGCCGGCCCGGAGATGGGCACCGAACTCGTGGTGCCGCTGGAACGCGCCGACGGCCCGCCGGTGCTGGTGGATCGCGGCTGGATTCCGCTGTCCTTCCCCGCCCATGTGTCCTGGCCGGCAGGTCCCGTCACCGTGGTGGGCTTCGTCCACGCCCCCGATCGGCCCGGCCTGTTCACCCCGCGGCCGGAGCCGAAGCGGCGGCGGTTCTACGCGCTCGATCCGGCGGCGATCGGCGCGGCGCTGGGGCTGCGGGAGGTGGCGCCGTTCACGCTGATCGCGTTGGGGCCGCTGGTGCAGCATGTCTATCCGCTGCCGGCGCAGCACCTGCCGCGCCCACCGAACAACCATCTGGTCTATGCCGCGACCTGGTTCGGCCTGGCCGGCGCGCTGGCGATGATCTTCGGCGTCTGGGCGCGCGGCGTGGCGCGGGAGATGGCGGCGGAGCAGCAGACGCACGCTGGCTGACCCCGTTGCCGGGGCGGTTGTCATGCCCGATCCCGTCGCCCCACCCGCGTCCGCAAATTGGCTACGTGAGCGATGCGCGCCGGCGGCGGTTTCCCGACCAGACGCCCTACGTCTGTCGCCCGCTTGCCGAGGCCGGGGAGGTCGGGGCCTGGGACGCCGCGGGGCGGGCGGGAATGAAGGAGGACACCCTGCTCGACCCGGGTCTCTGAACCGGCGCCGTCAGAACTTCAGCCGGTCGATCGAGGTCAGGGTCACCCGCAACGAGACCACCGGCGCGTGCGCCATGTTCCAGGTCACGTATTGTTCGGTATAGGCAAGATGGGACGACATCCCATCGACCGGCAGAAGCACGTGATAGCCCAGCAGCGCGGCGTGGCTGGCCGTGTACATCACCGCCCCATCGGCCGCCGAGCCCACCGGGATGACGGTGGTGATGCCGTGCGATTTCAGGATCTGCGCGAGATCGGTGCCAAGGAACTTGTCGGGCCCGCTCTTGACCACCGGCTCGGTGCCGAGCGGGGCGACCGGCGCCAGCACGTCGGCGGTGCTCTTGTTCGCCATCACGAGGCTGTAGACCACCAGCATCTTGTGGGCCCGCGCCTCCTTGAGCAGCTTGGCGACCTTGGGCAGGGTCGCAAGGCAGCGCGGCCGGTACTTCGCGGTGCAGACCGGGTTGACCAGATCGAGCACCAGCAGCGCGGTCGTGTGGGGATCGACCGTGACGGTCTGCAGCGCGGGAGCCGCCGGCGCCTTGATCGTGCTCCATTCGTCGATGATCGTCTTCGCCGAGGCAGGCACGGCGGCCGCGGCGAGCCCCGCCGCCAGCATCACCCCTGCCAGCGCGCGCGCCACGCCGATCGCGTTCCTGTACCCCAAGTGACGTCCTCCCGTTGCGGAGCCGACGGCGCGGCGCGCTTTCGTGCGGCGATCGGCTCCCGTTGGCACAACGGTTATCATGCGCGGCCCTGCCCCGAAACCCCGGCCTCGATAGAACTGCGCAATAAGGCGCATCACGCCATCGGCGCCGCCGCCCCCGCCACCGCTTCGGCGATCCGGCTTTCCAGCAGCCCGAGCCGGTCGTGGCCCCAGAACTGTTCGCCCTGGAACAGGAACATCGGCACGCCGAACACGTGGTCCTCGCTCGCTTCCTGCTGCGCGCGCTCGTACTCCCCCGGCCCCTCGCCCGCGAGGTAGCCGAGATAGGCGTCCGCCGACATCCCGAGGCTCGCGACGAGGCCCGCCACCGCTTCGGGCTGATCGACTTCGAGTTCGCGCTTGAAGAACAGCTCGAAGGTCCGGCGGGCATAGTCGAGCAGCCGGCCCTGGCGCTCGGCGAACAGGCCGCCGATCAGCGCCGGGGTGGTGTCGTAGATCTTCAGCGGCCCGCGCAGCCACAGCCCGCGCTCCTTGGCATGGCGACGAGCGTCCATGTAGGAATACTTCACCTTGTATTCGGAATAGACGCTGCGCTCGCCCTTGCCCTTGAGCCGGAGCTGGAACGGAATCCAGCGCAGCCGCACCGGATAGCGCTGCTCCAGTTCGAACGCCGGATCGAACGCCAGGTAGGCGTAGGGACTCTTGAAGTCGGAATACATCTTCAGCTCGAAGCGCGGCGCGTCCATCGGCGTTTCCTTCCTGGAATCGATCAGTTGTCCTGTTCGGGCGCGGGCGGCACGTCCAGCAGCGGATCGCGCACCAGCACCCGCTCGCGCACCAGCGCGGCGATCTCGGCCGCGTCCAGCCCGCCGAGTTCGGCCAGCACCGCCGCGTTGTCCTCGCCGAGCAGCCCGGCGCGCGGCGCGTCCCGCCACGCCCAGCGCGAAAAGCGTACCGGCGGGCCGGGGATCGCGAAGCGGCCGAGGCGCGGATCGTCGATCTCCCGCACCGTGCCGCGGGCGCGCAGATGCGGATGGGCGATCGCCTCGGCGACCGAGAGCACCGGCGCGCAGGGCACGCGATGCGCCTCCAGCGCCGCGATCGCGGCCTCGCGGGTCGGGAAGCGCGCCAGCCAGGCCTCGATGATCGTGGCCAACGCAACATTGTTCTCGCGCCGCCCGCGTGGTGTGGCGAAGCGCGGGTCGGCTTCGAGGTCGGGCATCCCCAGCGCGGCGACCAGCTGCCGCCACTGGTGCGGCAGTACCATGATGGCGATGAAGCTGTCCGCGCCATGGCGGAACACGCCGGTGGGGCCGCCGTCGCCGTGCAGCGCGCCGGCCCGGTTTGGCGCGCCCGAGGGGCCGCGCAGCGACACGCGCGGCACGTTCACCTCGTGCATCTGGAAATACGTGTCGATGAGCGAGGCTTCGATATACTGCCCCTCTCCGGTGCGCTCGCGGTGCAGCAGCGCCACCGCGATCGCCATCGCCGCGGCCAGCCCGGTGGCGTTGTCGCCCATCGCCGCGCCGAGTTGCGCCGGCGCGCGGTCGGCCTCGCCCATCAGCCCGGTGATGCCGGCATAGGCGGCGGCCATGTAGTCGAACCCCGGCTTGTCCGCGAGCGGGCCGGTCTGCCCCGCCATCGAGATCGAGCACATGATCAGGCCCGGATACAGCGCCGACAGCGTCGGGTAATCGAGTCCCGCGCGGGCCATCACGCCGGGGGCAAAATTCTCCACCAGCACATCGACCTTGCCCGCCAGCCGGCGCAGCAGCGCCCGCCCGGCCTCCTGCTTCAGATCGACCGCGATAGTGCGCTTGGAATGGTTGTGCTGGGCGAAATGCGTGCTGGCCGAACTGGCGGCAAACCGCGGATCGCGCGGCTTCAGCCCGGCCTGGCGGCCGTGGTCGCCGGCGGGGGCGAGTTCCACCTTGACGACCTCCGCGCCCATCTCCGCCAGCAGGCGCGTCGCCGTCGGCCCGGCGACGACCTGGGTGAGGTCGAGCACGCGGTAGCCGGTGAGCATCGGCCGGGTCGGTGTCCGGCCGGCGCCGGTCGGGCTCGAAGTCACGTGCGGTATCCCCCCCTTGTCGCGGCGCCCGGTGCGCGACGCCCGGTGCGCGACGCCCGGTGCGCGACGCCCGGCGCCGACGGCGGGGATCATCCCCGGATCGCGGCAGCGGGCAAGGGGGAAGTCTCGGCGGGGCACGCGCGCTCTGCTACACGCCGCGGACCATGCACGCCCCGATCCCCCCTGCCCTGCCGGAATCCAGCCGCCGTCTGATCGCCCGGCTGTGGCGGGAGGAGATCCGCCGCCATCTGCCGCGCCTGCTGCTGATCCTGGTGCTGACCGCGCTGATGGCCGGCACCACCGCGCTCTATCCGGTGGTGATCGACCATGCGTTCAGCATGTTCACCCACAAGGACCCGCGCATCCTCTACCAGATTCCGGCGCTGGTGGTGGTGGTGACCACGGTGAAGGCGCTGGCGCAGTATTTCCAGAACGTGCAGGTGCAGAACACCGTGCTGCTGGTTATCCGCGGCCTGCAGGGGCGGATGTTCGCCCATCTGATGCGCGCCGACCTGGCGCGGGTGGAACGCGAGGCGCCGGCCCAGCTGGCCGCGCGCTTCACCACCGACGCCACGGTGATCCGCGATTCGCTGACCCGCGCGGTGAACGGGGTGGCGGATGCCATCACCGTGGTCGGGCTGGTCGGCTCGATGCTCTATCTCGACTGGGAGCTCAGCCTGATCGGCGCCGCGCTCTATCCGCTGGCGGCGGTGCCGATCCAGCGCATCGGCAAGCGCATCCGCCGCGCCTCGGGCGGGATGCAGGAGCGCATGGGCGAGGCGGCGACCATGCTGAACGAGAGCTTCGCCCAGGCCCGCACCGTGCGCGCCTACCGTCTGGAGGGCGCCGAGACCGCGCGCGCCGAGGCCGCCTTCGCCCAGCTCTATCGCGCGCTGCTGCGCATGACCCGCTCGCGCGCCGCGGTCGATCCGGTGCTGGAGGTGCTGGGCGGCGCCGCGGTCGCGCTGGTGATCGGCTTCGCCGGTTGGCGGGCGGCGGTGGGCGGGCACACGATCGGCAATTTCACCGGCTTCGTCGCCGCGCTGCTGATCGCCTCGCGCCCGCTGCGCGCGCTCGGGTCGCTGAACGCGGCCTTGCAGGAAGGGCTGGCCGGGCTGATCCGGGTGTTCCGGGTGATCGACGAGCCGCCCGGCATCGTCGATCCGGCCGGGGCGACACCGCTGCCGGCGGGGCGCGGGCTGGTGGCGTTCCAGGACGTGCGGTTCCACTATGCCGACGGCCGCGCGGGGCTGGCGGGGCTGAGCTTCGTCGCCGCGCCGGGCAGCACGGTGGCGCTGGTCGGGCCGTCGGGCGCCGGCAAATCGACCGCGCTGGCGCTGATCCCGCGCCTGCACGACGTCTCCGCCGGCGCGGTGCTGATCGACGGGGCGGACGTGCGCCAGGTCAGCCTGTCGAGCCTGCGCGACGCGATCGCCTATGTCGGGCAGGACACGCTGCTGTTCGACGACACCGTGGCGGCGAACATCCGCATGGGCCGGCCCGGCGCGACCGAGGCGGAGGTGACCGCCGCGGCCGAGGCGGCGGCGGCCGCGGGCTTCATCGCCGCCCTGCCGGAGGGATATGCGACCCGCGTCGGCCCCGGCGGGCAGCGCCTGTCGGGCGGGCAGCGCCAGCGCGTGGTGCTCGCGCGCGCGCTGCTGCGCGATCCGCGCATCCTGCTGCTGGACGAGGCGACCAGCGCGCTGGATACCGAATCCGAAGCGCTGGTGCAGGACGCGCTCGCGCGGCTGCGGCACGGGCGCACCACCATCGTGGTGGCGCACCGTCTGTCCACCGTGCGCGACGCCGATCTGGTGGTGGCGATGGACGCGGGCCGGGCGGTGGAACAGGGCACGCATGCCGAGCTGCTGGCGCGCGACGGGCTCTACGCGAGGCTGGTGCGCAGCCAGGCGCTGGCGCGCTAGACGCGCCGGGCTTTCGTCGCGCCTGGCTTTCGGCGCGCGGGACTTTCGTCGCGTCGCGCCTTCGGCGCGCGGGGCTTTCGCCTTCCGGTGCGGGCGCCTACATCAGGAGGGGTTAGCGGGAAAGGAGCGTGTCTTCCAGGTCAGCGATCCGCATGGGGGCAGCGGCGGAACCACGCCGGGTGCCTCGCCGCCGATGGCTTCGGGCCTTGCGCTGGTGGGGTTCCTGGGCCTGTGCCTGCTGGTCGGTGCCGCCGACGGGGCGGTGACCGCGAGCGCGGTGCATGGCTGGTACCTGTCCCTGATCCGCCCGCCCGGCACCCCGCCCAACTGGCTGTTCGGCCCGGTCTGGGGGGTGCTCTACGCGCTGATCGGCACCGCCGCCTGGATGGTCTGGCGGCGCGCCGGCGCGGGACCGGCGCTGCTGCTCTGGGGCTGGCAACTGGGGCTGAACGCGGCCTGGACGCCGGCTTTCTTCGGGCTGCACAGCCCGCGCCTGGCGCTGGCGGTGATCGCCGCGCTGGTGGTGCTCATCGTTCTCACGATTCGCGCGTTTGCCCGGATCGACCGGCGCGCGGCCTGGCTCATGGTTCCCTATCTGCTGTGGACCGGCTATGCGCTCTATCTCAACGCCGGTTTTTTCTGGCTGAATCCGCGCTGAACCACGGAGGCGGGCCTGACCCACGAGGACGAGATGGCGAGTTCGGGATTTCGCGCGCCGCGGGCGCTGGCGATCGTTGCCGTGGCAGTGGCACTGGCCTTCGCCGGGGCGCTCGCCGGGGCCGGGCGGGCGCAGGCACAGATGGGCGTTCCGGGCTTCGGCGGCGGGTCTCCCATCGGTGCCAGCAAGCACCCGGCCACGGGCACCGCCGCCCCCCCGCCGCCCTCGGCGCTGCCGGGCGCGCAAGCGACCACGAAGGCCGCGCCGCAGACCGAATCGCCCGCCGGCATGGATCCCACCGCGGCGCTGTTCGACGCCATCAATCGCGGCGATCTGGCCGCCGCCCGCGCGGCGATCAACCGTGGCGCCGATCTGGACGGGAAAAACGTGCTGGGCATGACGCCGATCCAGCTGTCGATCGACCTCGGCCGCAATCCGATCACCTTCCTGCTGCTGTCGATGCGCGGCGGGGAGCCGACCGGGCCCACCGGAGCGGCGACGCTCGGGGCGGGAGCCGCGGGCGGCAGAAAAGCGGGAGCGTCAGGCGCGACCCCGCGCGCCGCGAAACCGCCAACGGGACGCCCGATCGCACACAGGGTGGCGCGCCAGGCCGCACCGCGCCCGGTCCCCCCGACCGCGCGGGTCGCGCAGGAGCAGGCGCCGGCCGTGGGTGCCGGCGGCGGCACGCCGGTTCCCGCCGCCGGATTCCTCGGCTTCGCGCCGAGCCGCTGACGGGCGCCTCCCGGGCCAGCGTCCGCGCAGACTGTGAGAAATACGGCCTATCCGCCGAGCGCCTTGCGCGCGACCGCGGCGAGATACGTCGCGGCCGCCGGCAGGATCGCGTCGTTGAAATCGTAGCCGGCATTGTGCAGGCCCGGCGTGTCGCCGTTGCCGATCCAGACGAAGGCACCGGGACGTTCCAGCAGGAACCAGGAGAAATCCTCCCCCGTCATCGCCGCCGGCAGGTCGCGCCGGACCGCGAGCCCGGCGCCGGCCGCGGCCTCGGCGGCCAGGGCGGCATCGGCGGGACGGTTGAACGTCACCGCGGTGCCGCGACGGATCGCCACGTCGATCGTCACGCCGAAGGTCTGCGCGAGCCCGGCGGAGATCCGGTGCAGCGCGGCTTCGGTGGCGTCGCGCACCGCCTCGCGCAGGTTGCGCATGGTGCCGCGCATCACCGCCTCGTCAGGGATCTGATTCGCGGCGCTGCCGGCCTGGATGGTGGCGATCGAGATCACCACGGCATCGAGCGGGCTGGTTTCGCGGGACACGATCGACTGCACGGCCAGCAGCAGATGCGCCGCCGGGATCATCGGATCGCGCGTCTCGTGCGGCAGGGCGGCGTGGCCGGAACGGCCGCGGATGCGGAACTCCAGCCGCGCGCCGGCGGCCATCACCGGGCCGTCGTGCACCATCACCGTGCCGGCGGGCAGGCCGGGCCAGTTGTGGTAGCCGAAGATGCGCTCCATCGGGAACCGCGCGAGCAGCCCATCCGCCAGCATCGCCTTCGCCCCGCCCGCGCCTTCCTCGGCCGGCTGGAACACGAACTGCACCGTTCCGCTCCAGGACGGATCGCGCGCCAGCAGCGCCGCGGCGCCGAGCAGGGAGGTCGTGTGCCCGTCATGGCCGCAGGCATGCATCACGCCAGGGGCGGTGGAGGCATGCGCCACTCCGGTCGCCTCGGCGATCGGCAGCGCGTCCATATCGGCGCGCAATCCCACGCTGCGGTTCGACGCGCCACGGGTCAACGTCGCCACCACGCCGTGCCCGCCGACGCCGGCGGTGAAGGGAATGCCGAGCGATGCGAGCCGCTCGCAGACGAAGCGCGCGGTCTCCCGTTCCTCGGTCGAAAGCTCGGGATGGGCATGCAGGTGGCGGCGCCAGGCGGTGAGCGTCTCGGCGAGGGCGTGATCCATACGGCCTTCCTTCGTTGCTGCGGGGACCCGACGCGCAAGGGGCGGGTCGCTTATCTATGGGCTTGGCGGCGGGTTCGTGCTACCCGACCGGCCGCAAGTCAAACGGAGAGCGTGATGTCCGAAACCTCCCCCGCACCGCAGGCCGCCGGGCAGCAGGCGCCGCTGGTGGTCAACATCCAGTACGTGAAGGACCTGTCCTTCGAGGTGCCGGGCGCGCCGCAGATCTTCACCCAGTTGCGCGCGCAGCCGCAGGTCAACATCAACCTGGACGTGCAGGCGCGCCGGCTGGAGGAAGGGCAGAACCTCTATGAAGTGTCGCTGGTGATCCGCGCCGAGGCGACCGAGGGCGCCGCCGGGCCGACCAACGGCCAGGGCAGCGCCCCGCCGGCCGGGACCGGAACCGTGTTCGTGGCCGAACTGACCTATGCCGGCGTGTTCACCCTGAGCGGCCTGCCCGACAACGCGGTGGAGCCGGTGCTGCTGGTGGAATGCCCGCGCATCCTGTTCCCGTTCGCCCGCAACATCCTGGCCGACGTGACCCGCGACGGCGGCTTCCCGCCGGTGCTGCTGCAGCCGATCGACTTCGTGGCGCTGTGGCAGGCGCGGCGCGCGCAGGCCGCGACCCAGCCGGCGATGGCCTGAACGCGGCGGCGGGACCCGGCGCGATGGCACGGCAGCTTTACGAACTGGTGGGCGCCGATCCCGCGCGGCGGTTCAGCCCGTTCTGCTGGCGCGCGCGGATGGCGCTCGCCCACAAGGGGCTGGAGGCGGAGGTGGTCCCCTGGCGGTTCACCGAGACCGACCGCCTCGCCTTCGCCCGCCACGACAAGGTGCCGGTCCTGGTGGACGGGGACCGGGTGGTGGCCGATTCCTGGGCGATCGCCGCATACCTGGACCAGGCCTACCCCGACCGCCCCAGCCTGCTGCACGGGGCCGCCGCGCTGCGCTTCGTGCCCGCCTGGGCCGATACGGTGCTGAACGCGGCACTGGTGCGGCTGATCGTGAGCGACATCCCGCCGCTGCTGGGACCGGGCGAGGCGGCGTATTTCCGCACCAGCCGCGAAGCCCGCTTCGGCATGACGCTGGAAGCGGTGACCGCGGACCGGGAGGCGCGGCTGCCCGGGTTCCGCGCCCTGCTCGCGCCGCTGCGGGTGCTGCTGGGCGGGCAGGCGTTCCTGGGCGGCGCGGCGCCCGACTACGCCGACTACGCGGTGTTCGGCAGTCTTCAGTGGGCCCGCTGCGTCAGCCCGCTGCGGCTGTTGGAACAGGACGATGCGGTCCATGCGTGGCGCGCGCGGATGCTCGACCTGTTCGGCGGGCTGGCGCGCGACGTGCCCTGCTTTCCGGGGTGAACTTCGGCGCGCGCGGTTTCGCGCCGCCGGGCGCGGCATGCGGCGAAAAGGCGCCGGCGCGCTGTTGCCAGCCTGTGGCGCTGTTCCTAT
>JAJZVS010000385.1 GCA_021845555.1 Pseudomonadota bacterium | reverse complement strand
GAACTTGCGCCCGAGCACCTCGTCGCGCCGATAGTCGAACAGCGCCAGCCAGCTGTCGCTGGCAGCAATGATCTGCCCGGCGGCGTCCAGCGCGAACAGCGGCGCCGGCGAGCGCTCATACAGGCGCCGGGCGCTGGCGGCGCCGGAGCCGAGCGCGGCGGCGCGTCGTTCCGCCCGCTCGGCGGTGGCCATCGCCGCGATGCGCCGGCGCCGGGCAGCGCCGACGGCGGCCAGCGGCGCCAGGCCGGCCAGCAGCGCGAGCGCGCCGAAGCGCAGCGCCGACGGATACCACGCGTGGAGCACCGCATCCGGCGCGGCGGCGTAGCCCACCAGCAGCGGCGCCCCCGGCACCGGGCGCCGCGTCTCCTCCGGCCGGTCGGATCGGGCCGGCGGCGCGGGCGTGTCCGGGCGCGCCAGTGCCAGCACGCGGCCATCGGCGTGCAGCAGCGCCAGTTGCTCCCCGGGGCCGATCCCGTGCCGCCAGGAGCGGCGGAGCGCGCCCAGCGGATTGCAGGCGCCCACCACGCCGATCAGCTGCCCGGCCGGGTCGGCGAGCGGCTCCGCCACCGTCATCCCGTGCCGCCCGCCCGCCAGGGTCGGACACGGACCGCCGACCGCCAGCGCCGCACCGTGTCGCACGGCGGCGAAGAACGCGCGGCTGTTCAGGTTCGGCAGGTCGTCGGCCAGCGCCACCACGCCGCCCGCGCCGGCCACCAGCCGGATTGCCCCGGTGGCGTCGGCCAGGAACAGCGCGCCGATCTGCGGCGCGTCCCCCGCCAGCGCCCGCAGGGAGGCGGCCAACGCCGGGCTGGGGAGCCGTCCTGCCGCGGGGAGGCCGCCGGCAGGGGTTCGGGGGACTCCGCCTCGCACCCCGCCGGGCAGCGGTGCCGGCCCGACCAGCTGCGCGCGCATCTCGTCGAGCACCAGCCGGTCCGCCTGCACCAGCGCGGCGGCCCTGGTCTCCGCCAGCGCCAGCGTGCGCGCCACATGCTGACGCTGTGCGGCCACGACGCGCTGCCACTGCGCGACGGACAGGCCGAGCAACAGCAGCCCCGGCCCCAGCAGGCCAAGGACAAGCGCGGCGCCGGGCGGCAGGCGTGGGAGAGCGCGCATGGGCTCGTGAAAAATGAACCCTGGTCCATAACACGCGCCGGCCCGAAGTCCGCAGCGCCGCCGCTGCCCCGCGCCATCACAGCCGCGTGAGGCGGTCTCGCCCCATCCCCCTCGCGACCGCTCCCCCGCGTCCGATCCCCCGCGTCCGATCCCCAGGGCGCCCCCTGGACCGCAGCCCGTGGATCGGCGCTATGCTGCGGCCATGCCGCTCGAACGCATCAACCTGCACCTCGTCTCCGACGCCACCGGGGAAACGCTGAACGCCATCGCCCGGGCCACCACGGCGCAGTTCGAGCATGTGCAGATCCAGCATCACCGCTGGAGCCTGATCCGCACCCGCTTCCAGCTGCACCGGGTGCTGGAGGGGATCGAGGCGGAGCCGGGCCCGGTGCTCTCCACCCTGGTCGATCGCGCGCTGCGGGCGGATCTGGAAGCCACCTGCCAGCGCCTGCCGGTGCCGCTGGTGAACGTGCTCGATCCGGTGATGAACCTGCTGCAGGAATATATCGGCGAGCAGGCGGGCGCCCGGCCGGGCCGGCAATACGTGCTGAACGCGGATTATTTCCAGCGCATCGACGCCATGCACTACGTGCTGGCGCATGACGACGGCCAGGCGCAGGCCGGGCTGGCGGAGGCGAACGTGGTGCTGGTGGGGGTCTCCCGCTCCTCCAAGACGCCGACCTGCTTCTATCTGGCCAATCGCGGCATCAAGGCGGCCAACATCCCGCTGGTGCCGAACCTGCCCGAGCCCGAGGGGCTGGAGGCGCTGAACGTGCCGGTGATCGGCCTGACGCTGGAACCCAAGGCGCTGATCGAGATCCGCCGCCACCGGTTGCGGCTGATCGCCTCCGGCCAGGGGGGCGGTGCGGTGCGCCAGGACGCCACCGACTATGTGGACGAGGAGGCGGTGAAGGGCGAATTGCTGTGGGCGCGCCGCCTGTGCGCCCGCAAGGGCTGGCCGGTGATCGACGTGACGCGCCGCTCGATCGAGGAGACGGCGGCCACGGTGCTGCAACTGATGGAAGCCTGGCACGCCCGCCGCGGCACCGCCGGCGGGGCCGCGTTCACCCCCGGTTAAGCAAATCCCCTCAGTCTGGCGCGGTCCCTGCCGGAGCGCGCCGTTCATGCCCTTGCTGAGCACGCTTTCGATCGGCCGCAAGCTCGGTCTCTCCGCGGTCGTCGCCTTGCTGATGCTGGGGGCGATGTATTGGTCCGCCGCGCGCGGGCTGACCGCGCTCGGCGCCGACCAGGACCGCACGATGCGGGTACAGGGGGCGGTGCGGGATGTGGACCGTGCGCTGCTGCTCGCGGCGGAAGGGCGCACGCTCGGCCAGGAGCTGCGCCATGAGCAGATTCCCGCGCATCTGCAGCGCTCGCTGCACCGGATCGTCTCCCTGGGCGAACGGACGCGGACGATCCTGCGCCACGCGCAAGCGGCGGAGGGCAATTCGATGACCGGAACCCTGCTGGCCGCCGCCAACGGCAGTCTGAGCCATTTCGTCGCCGCCCTGGCGCAGGAGGCGGCCTTCCGTCGCCGGCTGCTGACCGGACGGGCGCGCGACCTGATCGAGGCGCGCCCGACGTTCGAGGCCAGCCTGGACGCCTTCGCCCAGGAACTCGCCCAGGGCGGGGTGGTGGCGAGCGGAGTGGATGCGGTGACCGGACAGAACGCGACGGTGCTGCCGCCCGAGGTGCTGGCCGCCGCGCGCGGGCGGTTCACCGCGTATCGGCTGGCGATGGCGCGACTGCAGAACGCGGCGCTGCTGTTCCTCGCCACCGGCAACCGCGCCGCCGCCAATGCGACGGAGGATGCGAGCACGCAGGCCAAGGCGGCGCTTGCCGCGCTGCTGGCGAGCGGCATTCCGCCGGAGACGCAACAGGACGCGCGCACCATGGGGATGCTGGGCGGCGGGATCGCCAAGGCCGCGGCGGCGGCGGTGCGGCGGACACTGACGCTCGATCGGTTCGTCTCCGGGCCGGTGACGCTGGCCGATCGCGCCATGACCGCCGCGCTGCGCCAGGTGGGCGCGCGGCTGGACCGGCAGGCGCGCGCGCAGGGGCTGGCGGCCGCGCGCGAGCAGGGCCGGGTCCGCGCCCGCCTGCTGGCGATCGCAAGCGGCATCGCGCTGGTGCTGGGACTGTCCGGCTGGCTCACCGCGCGCACGATCGGCCGGCCGATCCGGGCGATGACGCGCACGGTGCAGGCGATGGCGGCGGGAGATACGG
>JAJZVS010000384.1 GCA_021845555.1 Pseudomonadota bacterium | reverse complement strand
CTGATCCCCGGGTTTATGGCACGCGGCGGGCGGCGGGCGGCGGCGGAGGCCAGACGCGCTGGAGCGGCCGCTGATGTTCATCGTGCTCCGGGCGCTTCCGGATCGGTGACGCCACTACCCTGGACCTTTCTTCGAGTTCGGTCTAATGAATGATTTTCACGAAAATGATCGAACCAGACGATGACTCCCCTGCCCACCCCGCAGCAACTCCGCTTCCTCACCGCGCTCGCCGAGCACGGCCATTTCGGCCGCGCCGCCAGCGCCTGCGCGGTGTCGCAATCCACCCTCTCGGCCGGCATCCTGACGTTGGAAAGCCAGTTGGACGCGGCGATCCTGGATCGCGGCGCCGGGCGGCGGGTGGTGTTCACCCCGCTCGGGCTGGAGCTCACCGCGCGCGCCCGCACCGCGCTGGCGGCGCTGACCGCGGTGGCGGAGGCGGCGGACGCGGCGCGCGCCCCGCTGGCCGGGCCGCTGCGTCTGGGCGTGATCCCGACCATCGGGCCGTTCCTGCTGCCGCGGCTGATGCCCGCGCTGCGCGCCGCCTTTCCCCGCCTGCGGCTTTATCTGCGCGAGGATCTCACGGCGCGGCTGGTGGAGCGGTTGGCCGCCAACCGTTTGGACGCGCTGCTGCTGGCGCTGCCCTGCGACTGCGGCGGCGGGGAGACGCTGGCGCTGGCGCGCGACGAGTTCCTCGCCGCCCTGCCCGCCGGCCATCCGCTGGCCGCGCACGAGACGGTGCCGATCGCCGCGCTGACCTCCGAGCGGGTGCTGCTGCTGGAGGAAGGCCATTGCCTGCGCGAGCAGGCACTGGCGGTCTGCGGCCTGCACGCTGGCGCGCAGGACGAATTCGCCGCCACCAGCCTGCACACATTGGTGCAGATGGTGGCCGGCGGCCTCGGCGTGACCCTGCTGCCGCAAAGCGCGATCGAGGCCGGGGTGACGGCCGGCACCGATGTCGTCACCCGCAAGCTGGCCGGCGCCGGCGCCTGGCGCACGCTGGGCCTGGCCTGGCGGGAAGGCTCGCCGCGCGCGGGCGACTACCGCGCGCTGGGCCCGGTGCTGGCCGGGATCGCCGGAGGCGAGAAACGGCCGGAGCGATAGAACCGGTCGTAACGGATGGTCGGGACGCGCGCTCAGCCGGCCTTGGCCGGTTTCAAATGCTCCTGCAACCGCGGCATGAGTTCCACCAGGTTGCAAGGCCGGTGCCGGTTGTCCAGCTGGAACAGCAGGATGTCGTCCCACGCATCCTTCACCGCCCCGGTGCTGCCGGGGAGTGCGAACAGATAGGTGCCGCCCGCCACGCCGCCGAGCGCGCGCGATTGCATCGTGGAGGTGCCGATCTTCGCGTAGCTCAGCATGCGGAACAATTCGCCGAACCCCTCGATGCGCTTTTCGAGCACGCGGTCGAAGGCTTCCGGCGTCACGTCGCGCCCGGTGATGCCGGTGCCGCCGGTGGTGATCACGCAATCGATCGCCGGATCGGCGATCCAGCCGCGCAGCCGGCGTTCGATCACGCCGGCGTCGTCCTTCTCGATCGCGCGACCGGCGAGCCGATGCCCGGCGGCAACGATGCGCGCGGCAAGGGTATCGCCCGAGGTGTCGTTCGCCGCCGTGCGGGTATCGGACACCGTCAGCACGGCGATGTTCACCGGCAGGAACGGGCGGGAGTCGTCGATGCGGGCCATGCGCAGTCTCCGTGTGGCCGGTGCGCGCCTCAGTGCAGGCTCACCAGCACCGTGGCTCCGGCGGGTTCGGGGGCGTAGCGCGGGAACCTCCCGTCGGCGATCTCCCCCAGGCTGGGGGCCGGCAGGCCGAGCCGCGCCGCGTACAGCCATGTGTAGGCCAGCGCGCGCTGCACGAACAGCCGGGTTTCCCGGATCGGGATCGCCTCCAGGAACAGCAGCGGGTCGCCGTCGTCGCGCACCTTGTCGTGCCAGCTCAGATAGCTGCCGAAGCCGGCGTTGTAGCTGGCGAGCATGCCGATCAGATCGCCGTCGATCGCCGGACGCTCGGCCAGGTAGCGCACCAGGCGCTGGCCGAGTTCGAGGTTGAACCCCGGATTGTGCAGGCTTGCCCCGCGCAGGTCGCGGTTGCCGGTCAGGCTGCGCGCGGTGGCGCGGGTGATCTGCATCAGCCCGTGCGCCCCCGCGGGGGAGACGGCGGAAGGATCGAAATTCGATTCCGCCCGGGTCACGCCGTACACCAGCGAGGGATCCACCCGGAACCCGCCGAGCGGATGCAGCGGCGGGACCGGGAAGCTCAGGTCCTCGG
This sequence comes from Pseudomonadota bacterium, assembly GCA_021845555.1. GTDB lineage: Bacteria > Pseudomonadota > Alphaproteobacteria > Acetobacterales > Acetobacteraceae > JAJZVS01. Next base: position 1,124 of record JAJZVS010000384.1, on the reverse strand, counting down.
CCGGGATTCCCTGCGCGGTCTGGATCAGTCCGGCAAGCTGGGTGGCGAGCTGCGGCAGGCCGGCCCGCGCGGCGACCAGCAGCACGGCCTGGCGCAGCGCCGGGTCGTTCTCGACGGCCGGCCACAGGCAGCGCAGTTCCTGCTCGGCGCGCGCCGTTTGCCCGACCTGCAGCAGCGCGAACGCACGCCGTCCCTGCGGCAGCGCATCGAGCGCCTCGAGGTCGGCTTCCGACAGGGTCGCGTGGGTGAACATCAACCCGATGCTCCAGCCCAGGCGACGCCGTGCGATCAGCCCGTAGAACGTCTGCTTCTCCGCCGCCGCCCGGCGCAGCCAGCGGTCCGCCTGCGCGGTCTGTCCGCGCCGGCGCGCCACCCGCGCGGCCCAATAGGCGCCGGCGGCGCGCAGGCTGTCGGCGGCCCCCGGCGCGCGGGCCGCGGCGGCGAAGAAATACGCCGCGTCGCGCATCTGCCCGAGCCGCCAGGACGCCAAGCCGGCGATATAGGCCGGCGGCCCGGGATCATGGTTCGGCGCCGCGGCACGGCGGGCGGCGGCGGCGACGCGCAGGGCCTCCCCGTCCCGGTTGGCGGCGAACAGGGCGCGGGCCACCTCCGCGCGCAGCAGCGCGGCGTAGGCGGGCGTGAGGCCCGGGGTGTGCGCCAGCAGGTTCTGCGCCGCGTCGAACGCGCCCCGCTCCAGCCGCGTCGCGATCTCCCGGTCCAGCAGCGGATTGCGGGGGACGGACGTGGCGCCGGGGTCGATCTCGGCCGGGACCGGATCGGTCAGCCGGGGCGGCGCCAGGCAGGCCGGCGGGGAAGCGTCCAGCACGGCCGGCCGCACCATGCCCCGCGGCACCCGGCGGGCGAGCAGCGCCGCGATCGCCGGCGCGTCCGGCTGGCTGGGGTAGGCTGCCAGCCAGGCGGTCAGCTCCGCCGGGGTGGAGCGGTGATAGGGGCCGAGGTAGCGATCGGCCAGGATGGTGCCGAGCAGCAGCTTGTGCTCCAGCGCCCCGGTCAGGGCCGCCGCCGCCGTCATCCGCCCGGCGGCCTGATCGGCGAAGATCCGCCGGATCCGGGCCGCGTCGCTGGGGCTGAGCGGGCGCGGGAACGCCGCATATCCGCCGCCG
>JAJZVS010000383.1 GCA_021845555.1 Pseudomonadota bacterium | reverse complement strand
GGGAGGTCAGCCGGTTACGCTGGCGCAGCCGCACGGCGGCGGCGGTCGGCGCGCCGGCACGGATCGTGTAGCCGTCCCAGCGCCACACCGCCCCGGCGGCGGAAACCAGCGTCTGACCGGGGGCGAGCAGCGGTTGCAACGCCTCGCCCGCCGCGTCCCCCTCGACCAGCCCGATCTGCGACAGCGCGCGCGCCAGCGCCGCCGGTCCGCGCACCTGCGCCGACAGCGGTGCCGCGCCCTCGGGCAGCGCCGGCCGGGGATCGAGCGGCGGCAGTTCGCGCCAGTGCCGCGCGGCGGCGCGATCTGCCGCGGAGGTCAGTTCCTCCCCGAGCGCCGCGCCCAGCGCCGCTTCCAACCCTGGGGGCACGGCCAGCGCATCGACCATCGGCGGCCAGCGCTCGGACTCCTTCACCCCCAGCACCTCGGCCAGCGCGCGGGTCTCGGCGGCCAGCCGGGCGCGGACCGAGTCGGCCGCGGCATGGGCGGCGCGGGCCTCGGCCAGGCCCGCCTGGGCGGCCGAGCGGGCCTGTTCGGCGCGTTCGAGCGCGGCGCGCGACCCGGCCAGCGCGGCCTCGGCCCGCGCCTGTTCGGCCGCCGCAGCCTCCAGCCGGGCGGGATCGACGCGCTGGCCCTGCACGCGCTCGTGCTCCTGCGTCACCCGCGCGTGCTGCTCGGCCAGCCGGCGCGCGCGCTGCCCGGCGGCGGCCAGTTCCGCCGCGACCGCCTGGGCCCGGGCGGCGGAGGCGGCGGCGGCCTCGGTGGCGCGGTTGGCCGCGGCTTCGGCGTCCCGCGCAGCCTCCACCGCTTCGGCCGCGGCGGCCTCCGCTTGGCGAAGCCGCTCCGGGTGGCCGGTCTCGACCTCGGCCAGGTGGGACTCTTCGGCCGCCAGCCTTGCCTCGGCGGTGGCGGCGTCGCGGCTGATCTGCTCGGCGTGGGCGAGGTCCTTGCCGAGTTGCGCCAGCCGCCGCTCGGCTTCGGCCAAAGCGGCGCGGGCGCGCTGTTCCTCGGCAGCAAGCTGTTCCTGCGCAACCCGGTGGCGTTCGAGCGCGGTGCGGGCCTGCCCCTCCGCCGCGCGTAGCGGCGGTAGCGCCGTGCCGGCGGCGGCGGCGCGCCCGGCCGCGCCGGCGGCTTCGTTGGCGGCGGCCACGGCGGCCTGGCGCGCGGCCTCCAAGGCGGCGGCGGCCTCCGCGCGGGCGGTCTCGGCGCGGGCGCGCTGGATCGCCAGGTGCTCGGCCTCGGCGGCGCGGATGGCGCCGGAGAGGGTGCGGTAGCGATTGGCCTGGCGTGCCTGGCGCTGCAACCCGGCAAGCTGGGTTTCGAGCTGGCCGCGCAGATCCTCGGCGCGGCCCAGATTCGCCTCCGCGGCCTTGAGCTTGAGCTCGGCCTCGTGGCGGCGGGCGTGCAGGCCGGTGATGCCGGCCGCTTCCTCCAGCAGGGCGCGGCGTTCCTCCGGCCTTGCGGCGATCAGCGAACCGACGCGGCCCTGGCTGACCATGGCCGAGGCGCGCGCGCCGGACGCCAGATCGGCGAACAGCGTCTGCACGTCGCGGGCGCGGGCTTCCTTGCCGTTCACCCGGAACGCGCTGGCGCCGCCGCGTTCCAGTCGGCGCTGGATTTCCAGCTCCGGTTGGTCATGGAACGGCGGCGGGGCGAGGCCGACGGCCTCCTCCAGCGTCAGGGTCACTTCCGCGAGATTGCGCGACGCGCGGCCGGCGGTGCCGGCGAAGATCACGTCCTCCATCTCCCCGCCGCGCAAGGAGCGGGCGTTCGATTCGCCCATCGCCCAGCGCAGCGCCTCGACCACGTTGGACTTGCCGCAGCCGTTGGGGCCGACGATGCCGGTCAGGCCGGGGCGAATTTCCACCGTGGCGGGTTCAGCGAAACTCTTGAACCCGGCGATGCGAAGACGGGCGAAGCTGACCGGCAAGCTGGCATCCTTCGGCTGTTACGTCAGGCCGGGAAGCTGCTTCACGAAAGTATCGTAGGGCATCTCTCCGGCGACCATCTTGCCGTTAATCACGAAGCTCGGAGTCGCGTCGATCTTCCATTTCTTCTCGGCCATCGTCTGCTGGGCGAGGATCCAGTCGCGCAGGGCGGTATCGCCCACCGCGGCATCGAAGGTCGGGCGGTCCAGCCCGTCGAGCGCGGCCATCTGCCACAGCGCCTTGGTGTAATCGACGCCGGCGGTGAAGGCCCAGCGGTCCTGGTCGGCGAACAGCGCCAGGATGAAGGTGGCGTAGCGATCCGGCGGCAGCGCGCGGGCCACCTGGGCGGCCTCCAGCGCCACCTTGTCGAGCGGAAAGTCGCGGAACACCCAGTGCACCTTGCCGGTGTCGATCAGCTTCTTGCGGATCTCGGGGAAGGTGTTCTGCCCGAAATCGGCGCAGTGGGTGCAGGTGAGGGAGAACCACTCCTCCACCACGAACTTGGCGTTCGGATTGCCGAGTGTGCGCGGGCCCTCCCAGGCCGTGGTCTGCGCGGCGGTGGCCGCCGGGGCGGCGGCGCGGGCGGCGGCGGGGGCCAGCAGCGGTGCGGCGGCACCGGCGGCGAGCAGTCCGAGCAGGGTCCGGCGGCCGGGTGAGGCGAGGGGCGGGGAGGCGGGGGACATGGGCATGGGCGACCTCGGGGCCAGGAGGGGAACGGTGGGCGCGCGGCAGCGGCGGACTCGCCCGGCGTTTTCCTACAGGCGCGGGGCACGGTCCGTCGAGCCGGACCATTGGGGCCTGGGGTAAAAGAATCCTCATGTCGCCGGTGCGACCGTCGCGCGCGGCCTCAGCGCCCGAACGCGGCGCGGCCGAGGGCGGCGAGGGCGGTGCGCAGGTCGCCGTCCGGCAGGTCGGCGAGCGAAGCCTCGATCCGTGCCCCGATGGCGGGATCGGCCGGGCGGGGCGGCGGCCTGGCCGGGGCGGCTTGCGGGGGAATCTGCACGAAGCCGAGGCGACGCACCGTCTCTGTTCCCAGATGCGCGTTGATGCGGCCGATCAGCGCCGGGCCGAGGTGCTGCAATTCCAGCGCCACCGGGCCGGCGCAGGCCAGCGTGAGGGTCCCGGCCGAAAGCCGGCGCGGCGTGGTGAGCGCGGCAAGCTCGGGGCCGACGATCGCTGCCCAGTCCGCCATCACCTGCGCCGCGGCCGGCGCGCGGCGGCGGAAGGCGGGGCGGGTGAGGCTGGGGATCAGCGCGCCGACCGGGCGCGGGCCATAGACGAAGCGCGGCGGTTCGGGTGCCGGCTGGGGCGATCCTTGGGGAGGCGCGGGGGCGGCGGCGTCGGGCTTGCCCCTTGCCGCTGCCTGCTTCCCCGCCGACGATCGCGCCATGTCCGATGCTCCCCCTTCGGCCGCCGCGCTGCTGGCCTGGTACGACCGCCACCGCCGGCGCATGCCCTGGCGCGCGCTGCCCGGC
>JAJZVS010000382.1 GCA_021845555.1 Pseudomonadota bacterium | reverse complement strand
TTGAGTTTGATCAACCATTTCCGCGGCAGCCAGGTGCTGACCCCGCCCGAGCCGGCGGGCGTGGCGGAGGTGCCGCGCGGGCCGGATCTGGCCGAGGTGAAGGGGCTGGAGACCGCCAAGCGCGCGCTCGAGATCGCTGCCGCCGGCGGGCACAACCTGCTGCTGATCGGCCCGCCGGGCGCCGGGAAATCCATGCTGGCGGCGCGGCTGCCGGGCCTGCTGCCGGACCTGTCGCCGGCGCAGGCGCTGGAGGTGAGCATGGTGCACAGCGTCGCCGGGTTGCTCGACGGCGGGCGGCTGGTGATGCGCCCGCCGTTCCGAGAACCGCACCATTCCGCCTCCCAGGCCGCGCTCGCCGGCGGCGGGCAGCGGGCGCGACCGGGGGAGGTGTCGCTCGCGCATCGCGGCGTGCTGTTCCTGGACGAACTGCCGGAGTTTCCCCGCCCGGCGCTGGAGGCGTTGCGCCAGCCGATGGAAGCCGGGCGCACCACGGTGGCGCGTGCCGCGGCGCATGTGACCTATCCGGCGCGGTTCCTGCTGGTGGCGGCGATGAACCCGTGCCGCTGCGGCCATCTGGGGGACGGTGCGCGCGAGTGCGGCCGCGCGCCGCGCTGCGGGGAGGACTACCGCAACCGCATCAGCGGCCCGGTGCTGGACCGGATCGACCTGACGGTGGGGGTGCAGCCGGCGAGCGCGGCCGAACTCGCGCGCGCGCCCGCCGGCGAGCCGAGTGCGGCGGTGGCGGCGCGGGTGGCGCGGGCCCGCGCGGCGCAGACGGCGCGCTACGGGGCCGACGGGCCGGCCTGCAACGCCGAGGCGAACGGCGCCGAGGTGGCGCTGGCGGCGGAGGCGCAGGCGCTGGCCGGCCAGGCGATGGAGCGGCTGCATCTGTCCCCGCGCGGCTACACGCGGGTGCTGCGGGTGGCGCGCACGATCGCCGACCTGGCGGGGGCGGCGACCGTGGCGCGGGTGCATGTGGCGGAGGCGCTGGCGTTCCGTCAGCGGGTGGTGGGGCGGTAGGGGAGGGGCGCGCTGCCGCGGATCAGTTCAAGAACATCTTCCCCGGGTTCATGATGCCGCGCGGATCGAGCGTCTGCTTGATCGAGCGCATCACCGCCAGCGCCTCGGCGCCGTGTTCCGCTTCCAGGAACTCGCGCTTGCCGATCCCCACCCCGTGCTCGCCGCTGCACGACCCGCCGAGGGCGAGCGCGCGGGCGACGATCTTGCGGTCGAGTTCCCAGGCGCGCTCGATCCCGCCCGGCTCGGGCGGAACCAGGATCAGCGTGTGGAAATTGCCGTCGCCGACATGCCCCACCACCGCCCCGGTCAGGCCCGAGGCGGCGAGGTCTTCCTTGGTGCCCACGATCGCCTCGTCGAGGCGGGAGATCGGCACGATCGAATCGGCGGTCAGCCCCTGGTGGCCGGGTTTCAGCGCGAGCGCCGCCCACAGCGCGTCGTGGCGCGCCTGCCAGAGCTTGGCCCGCTCCGCCGGATCGGTGGCCCAGCGGAAACTCTGGCCGCCGTAGTCGGTGGCGATCGCCTCGGCCTGGCCGGCCTGTTCGGCCACCGCGGCTTCGGTGCCGTGGAACTCGAAGAACAGGGTCGGCTTGGCTTCCAGGCCGGTGAGTTTCGAATAGGCGATGCAGGCTGCCATCTGGGTTTCGTCCAGGAACTCGATCCGCGCCACCGGGATGTTCGATTGCATCACCGTGATGACCGTCTCGATCGCCGCGCGCAGGCTGTCGAACTGGCAGGTGGCGGCCGAGATCGCCTCCGGGATGCCGTGCAGCTTGAGGCCGATCTCGGTGATCACGCCGAGCGTGCCCTCCGAGCCGATGAACAGGCGGGTGAGGTCGTAGCCGGTGGCGGATTTGCGCACCCGCCCGCCGGTGCGGATGACGCGGCCATCCGCCAGCGCGACGGTCAGCCCCAGCACGTTCTCCCGGATCGTGCCGTAGCGCACGGCATTGGTGCCGGAGGCGCGGGTCGCGCACATCCCGCCGATCGTGCAGGCGGCAGTGCCGGGATCGACCGGGAAGAACAGGCCGAGGTCGCGCAGATGGGTGTTGAGCTGCTCGCGGGTCACGCCCGCCTCGATCCGGCAATCCATGTCGGGCTGGCTGACCGCCAGGATTTTCGTCATGCGCGAGAGATCGAGCGTGATGCCGCCGCGGACCGGGGTGACGTGGCCTTCGAGCGAGGTGCCGGCGCCCCAGGGCACGACCGGCACGTTCTGGGCGTTGCAGATGCCGAGGATGCGGGCGGCTTCCTCGGTGGTTTCGACGAAGGCGACGGCGTCCGGCAGATGCGGCGGCTGGGTGTCCTGGCCGTGCGAGTGGTGCTCCCGCAGGGTGGCGTTGGTGGTCAGGCGCTCGCCCAGGAGGTCGCGGGCGGCGGCGACGGCGGTTTCGACGGGGCTCGGCATGGGTGGGCGTCTCCGGGGCGTTTCTCCGCGGAGGGTTCTACTCCGCCCCGGCGGGGGGGCAATGGCGGGGGTGATGCTTCGACCCCGAATGATGCTTCACATGAGGCATTTACGGTTGGATAACGAGCAGGCGGCGGATGGCCCCGGCTCGGGGCACAGGCCGGAGGCGGGCGGGCTGGCCGGGCGGTGCGCTCCGCCGAACGGGTTGTTGGGCATCAGCCTGTCGGTGACGGTGACGGTCACGCGCGTATTGTGTCACACTCCGCCCAGCCTGAAAGGGGCTGCGTGTTCAGCCCCGCAAAGCGACACTTCCCGGTAGTCCGTGCGCCCCCAGGTGCGAGATAGCAACGCGATGCCCCTCGACCCCACCCCCCTCGCCAACGCCATCCAACGCCTGCGCGAGGGGTTGCGCCGCTACGAGCAGGACACCACGGACGAACAGATCGGCGACGGCCTGATCCAGCGCTTCGCGTTCACCTATGAACTTGCCCACCGCACCCTCAAGCGTCGCCTGAAGGGCACCGCGGCCGATCCGAACGAAATCGAAGCCCTCGCCTTCGCCGACCTGATCCGTACCGGCAATGCGCGCGGCCTGCTGCGCGCCGCCCTGTCCCGGCCGCCTGCATGAACGCGCCCGGCACGCTCGTGCTCTCGGCCGAGCAGCAGCGCATCGTGCGCGCCATCCTGCGCGCCAACCTGCCGCCGGCCGCCACGGTCTGGGCGTATGGTTCGCGTGCCACCGGGCGAGCCGGCCGGTTCTCCGATCTCGATCTGGCGATCGATGCCGGACGCCCGCTCAGCGTGGACGAAACCGCCCGGCTGCGCGAAGCGTTCACCGAGAGCGACCTGCCGTTCCGGGTCGATCTGCTCGACTGGCAAACCGTCGAGGCAGGTTTTCGCCAGACGATCGCGGCCGATCGCATCACGCTGGCGCCGTCCGTCCCGGCGGCGGGCTGAGGCCGGCGGCCGCGTGGTGC
>JAJZVS010000381.1 GCA_021845555.1 Pseudomonadota bacterium | reverse complement strand
TTCGAAACGGACCGCGGTGCCGGCGGGGATATCGAGGCGCTGACCGCGCGCCGCGGCGCGGTCGAACGACAGCGCGAGGTTGGTTTCGGCGAAATGATAGTGGCTGCCGACCTGGATCGGGCGGTCCCCGGTGTTGGCCACCGTCAGCGTGGTGCGCGGGAGGTCGGGGTTGAGTTCGATCTCGCCGAGGGCAGGGAGGATTTCGCCGGGGATCATCGGATCGGCTCGTGCACGGTGACCAGCTTGGTGCCGTCGGGGAACGTGGCTTCCACCTGCACGTCGGGGATCATTTCCGCCACGCCTTCCATCACCTGCTCGCGGGTGATCACCGTGCCCCCGGATTCCATCAGATCGGCGACGCTGCGCCCGTCGCGCGCGCCTTCCACCACGAAGTCGGTGATCAGGGCGATCGCCTCGGGGTAGTTCAGCTTCACCCCGCGCTCCAGCCGCCGGCGCGCGACGGTCGCGGCCATGGCGATCAGCAGCTTGTCCTTTTCCCGCGGTGTCAGGTTCATGCGCGTTCCGATTCTAACATCGCCACACGCGCGGCAGGTTACGCGCGCCGCGCAGCACGGCCAAGGCGCGGGTCACTATCCGCCGCAGCGCTGCCGCATCCGGCGCCAGCAGCCGGGCCAGCAGCATCCCGTCCCAGGCGCTGGCCCCCGCTTCGGCCTCGTCCAGCGCCGTCCGCACCGCCGCGACGCGCGCTTCGGCATCCGGCGCGACGTAGACCAGCGTGGCCACCGCGCCGGCGCCGGCGCCAATCGCGGGGCGGGACAGCAGCCGCGCGATATCCCCGGCGAGCCGCACCGCGTCGTGCAGGATCAGCCGTCCGCCGCGGCGCAGGCGGATCACGTCGCGCAGGCTGCCGTGGCGCAGCGTCTCGCCCATCGCCGCGCGGCCGAACACGAGGGGTTCCACGCCGAGGAACCAGCCGTCCTCCGGCATCTCGACCGCAAGCTCGCGTTCCAGGCAGGCGCCGTCGAACAGGATGCTTTCCTGCGGCAACCATTCAGCCGCCGCGCCGCAATCGAGCGTGATCGCGGTATGGACCGTCGCCGGCGGGCTATCGGGCAGTGCGCGGTAGAACCGTTCTGCCGCCTGCGCTGCCAGGCAGGCCCGCGTGCCCGGTTGCAGGCGAAAATTCAGCCGCAGGCGATCGCCGCCGACGATCCCGCCCGAGGCGTTGAGTACCACTACGTCCCGCCAGCCCGGCGCGCCACCGCGCGGGAAGCGCGCCTTCAGGCAGCCTTCCTGGCGCAGCCCGGCCAGTACGGTTTCCTCGCCGCGGCGGCGCACGGTCACGTCCAGCACGCCGCGGGCACGCTGCAGGCCAAGCCCCGCATCAGACGGAAAGACGGCGTCGAACATCGGCTTCGTCCAGCGCCTCCCGCGCACCTGACAGCACGATGTCGCCCCGGTCCATCACCGCGATGGTCTGGGCCAGCTCGCGGGCGAAATCATAGTACTGCTCGACCAGCAGGATGGCGATGTCGCCGCGGTCGCGCAACAGGGCGATCACCCGGCCGATGTCCTTGATGATGCTGGGCTGGATTCCCTCGGTCGGCTCGTCAAGAACCAGCAGGCGGGGCTTCATCACCAGCGCGCGGGCGATCGCCAGCTGCTGCTGCTGGCCGCCCGACAGGTCGCCGCCGCGCCGGCGCAGCATGGTCTTCAGTACCGGGAACAGGTCGAAAATCTCATCCGGCACGCGGCGGGCGGCGCGCGGCAGCACGGCGAAGCCGGTTTCGAGATTCTCCCGCACTGTCAGCAGCGGGAAGATGTCCCGTCCCTGCGGGACCCAGGCGATCCCCCGCCGGGCGCGAGCGTAGATCGGCAGGCGGGTGATGTCGGCGCCTTCCCAGCGGATGGTCCCGGCGGAAATCGGATGGGCCCCGGTGATGGCGCGCAGCAGGCTGGTCTTGCCGACGCCGTTGCGCCCGAGCAGGCAGGTCACCGCGCCCGGTACCGCGGTGATCGACACCTGGCGCAGCGCGATCGCCGCGCCGTAGTGCAGATCGACGTTGCGGACTTCCAGCATCTAGCGGCCCAGGTACACTTCGATCACGCGCGGATCCTCGCTCACGTCGTCGATCGAGCCCTCGGACAGCACCGATCCTTCGTGCAGTACTGTCACCTTCACCCCCAGTGCACGCACGAACGCCATGTCGTGCTCCACCACCACCACGCTGCGGGTCTGGTTGATCTCGCGCAGCAATTCGGCGGTCTGCTCGGTTTCGGCATCGGTCATGCCGGCCACCGGCTCATCGACCAGCAGCAGGCGCGGCTCCTGCGCCAGCAGCATGCCGATCTCCAGCCATTGCTTCTGCCCATGCGAGAGGTCGGCGGCGCGGCGGGCGCGGTGATCGTTCAGACGCGTGGTGGCAAGGATCGCCTCGATCCGTTCCCGCTCGGCCGCGGTCTCGCGCGCGCGGAGCGCGAAACGCGGGCTGCGGTCGCCGGCCAGCGCCAGCAGCAGGTTGTCCCAGACCGAGTGCGGCTCGAACACCGTGGGCTTCTGGAACTTGCGCCCGATCCCGAGCGCGGCGATCGCCGGTTCGTCCAGCTTGGTCAGGTCGGTGTCGGCGCCGAACACGACGCGGCCGGTATCGGGGCGGGTCTTGCCGGTGATCACGTCCATCATGGTGGTCTTGCCGGCGCCGTTGGGACCGATGACCGCGCGCATCTCGCCTGGCTCCAGCACCAGCGACAACGCGTTCAGCGCGCGAAACCCGTCGAAGGAAACGGTCACCCCGTCCAGATAGAGCAGCGTGCCGTCCATCACCCGGTCACCTCACGCGCTGCGGGACTGGGCTCCGTTGCCGCCGACGGCGCTGGTTCGCGTCGCCGTACGGCGAGGCCGATCAGTCCGCGCGGCAGGAACAGGGTGACGAAGATGAACAGCCCACCGAGAGCGAACAGCCACACCTCGGGCAGCGCGCCGGTCAGCCAGGTTTTGCCGAGGTTGACCAGCACCGCGCCCAGGATGGCCCCCGACAGCGTGCCGCGCCCGCCGACCGCGACCCAGATCACCGCCTCGATCGAGTTGGCGGGAGCGAATTCCGACGGGTTGATGATGCCGACCTGGGGCACATAGAGCGCCCCGCCGATCCCGGCGAGCACGGCGGAGAACACCCAGACCACCAGCTTGTAGTGCTCCGGCCGGTAGCCCAGGAAGCGGGAGCGCGATTCCGCGTCGCGCACCGCGACCAGCACCTTGCCGAAGCGCGAGCGCACCAACGCACGCGAAAGCATGTAGGCGCCCGCCAGCACCGCCGCCGTGACCAGCATCAGCCCGACGGTGGTCCCGTCGCGCCCGATCGGAAAGCCCAGGATGTCCTTGAAGTCGGTCATCCCGTTGTTGCCGCCGAAGCCCATCTCGTTGCGGAAGAACGCCAGCATCAGCGCGTAGGTCAGCGCCTGCGTGATGATCGAGAGATAGACGCCCG
>JAJZVS010000380.1 GCA_021845555.1 Pseudomonadota bacterium | reverse complement strand
TGCTCACGCCGCGGGCCGGGCAGGTGGAGATCGCGCCCGGACCGGACGGCGGGCCGGGCCGCGTGGGCTACATGCTCCAGAAGGACCTTCTGCTGCCCTGGCGCAGCGTGCTCGACAACGCGCTGCTCGGCGTCGAGTTGCGCGGCGGGCGGCCCCAGGCACGGCGCGCCGCCGCCGAGGCGATGCTCGCCCGCTACGGGCTGGCCGGCCAACTCCGCGCCTATCCGCACAGCCTGTCGGGCGGCCAACGCCAGCGGGTCGCGCTGACCCGCACGCTGCTGGTCGCGCCCTCGGTGCTGCTGCTCGACGAGCCGTTCTCGGCGCTCGACTACGAGACGCGGCTGATGCTGGAGGACGACGTGCTGGCGCTGAGCGGCGGCCAGGGCATGAGCGTCGTCCTGGTGACGCACGATATCGACGAGGCGATCGCGATGAGCGACCGGGTGATCGTGCTCGGCGGCCGCCCGGCGCGGGTGCGCGAGGACATCGCGATCCGCCTGACCCTGGACGGTCCGCGCGACGCGGTGGGCGCGCGCGCGGCGCCGGAGTTCCGCGCCTACCACACGCGAATCTGGGCCGCGCTGAAGGCACCAGTGGGGGCACCAGTGGGGGCACCAGTGGGGGCACCAGTGGGGGCACCAGTGGAAGCTGGCGTGGAGACACTGCCATGAGCGGCGCCACGGAAATCGCCGTCGCCCCGCCGCGGCTGGTTCCCGCCCGCGCCGGGCGTGGATCGCGCCTGGCGCGCCAGACCGGAGCGATCGCGCTGTCGATCGTCGCGGTCGTGGTGCTGTGGCAATGGGCGGCAACCTCGGGCGCGATCAACGGCCAGTTGTTCGGCTCCCCGGCGGGGATCTTCGCTTCCCTGCGACAGGGTCTCACCACGGGAAGCCTGATCTCCGATACGCTGGTGACGCTGTATGAGACGCTCCTGGGTCTCGCGATCGGCAGCATCGCCGGCACGCTGTGCGGGCTTGGCCTGTGGTTCGTCCCGGGGCTTGCGCGGCCGGCGGAGGGCTTCTCCATCGTGCTCAACAGCGTGCCGAAGATCGCGCTCGGCCCGCTCATCGTGATCTGGTTCGGATCGGGCATGACGTCGAAGGTCTGGCTGGCCGCGATCTCGACCTACGCCGTGTCGATGATCGCCGCCGCGGCTTCGATGCGGGAGGTGGACGCCGATCTGCTCAACCTGTTCCGCTCGTTGGACGCCTCGCCGGGGAAGGTATTCCGCAAGCTGATTCTGCCGAGCGCGGTGCCGTGGATCTTCTCGGCGCTGCGCATGAATGTCGGCTTCGCGCTGATCGGCGCCATCGTCGGCGAATACATCGCCTCCCAGAACGGGCTTGGTCACGAGATCTTCGTGGCCGGGTCCCTGTTCGATCTCAATACGGTCTGGCTCGGCATCATCGTTCTCACGCTGCTCGCCTCGCTCATGACCGCGGTCGTCCGTCTCGTCGAAGAAAGGGTTGTCTCTTGGAAGCCAGGCTCCTGAAGTCCCGCCTTATCTCCGGTCTTCGCGCGCTGCTGCTTGCCGCGCCGCTGGCCGCCGGCCTCGCCGCACCGCCGGCGCTGGCCGCGGCGCCGCAGAAGGTGGTCATCTACCAGGCATTCCAGTCGCTGCTGTATCTGCCGCTCTATGTCGCCATCGACACCGGCCAGTTCACGAAGCAGGGTCTGGACGTGCAGAAAGTGACCGCGGGCAGCGGCGCCGCCGGCGTCAGCGCGGTGATCGGCGGACACGCCACGTTCTCGCTGCAGGACCCGATGATCGCGGTGCTCGCCAACCTCAAGGGGGCGACGCTCACCAACGTCGCCCTGGTGGTGAACAGCGCGCCGGTCTGGATCGCGGTTCCCGGGTCCTCGCCGGTCCATAAATTCTCCGACCTCGCCGGCAAGACGATCGCCACCGCGATCCCGCCGTCGACCGGCACCTATCTGCTGCAACGGCTGCTCAAACGGGAGAAGATGCAGATGACGCTGGACACGGTCCAGCTCGGCACCGAACTCGCGCCGATGATGGCGGGGCGGGATCAGGCGGCCACCTTGTTCGAGCCGCAGCTCGACGAGGCGGTCGCGGCCGGGGATCGGATCGTCTATGCGTTCGCCAAGAACTATCCGGGCGGCTATGCCTTCTCGACCATCGACACGCTGCGGTCCACGGCCGCGTCCGACCCCGCGATGGTGCGGAAATTCGTTGCCGGCCTGGCCGCCGCCGAGGCGCTGATGCACCGCTCGCCGAAACTCGCGGCGACGATCGCCGAGCGCGAGTTCCCCGGCCTGCCGAAACCGGTCGTGCAGGCGGCGGTCGCGCGGATGGTGGGGCTCAACGTCTATCCCACCGGGCCGGCGATCTCTCCGAAAGCGTTCGCCAACGCGCTGTCGTTGCAGGAGTATATCGGCAACATCAAGCCCGGTCAGGTGCGCTACAAGGACGCGGTCGACGACCGCTTCGCTGCCCCGGCGGGGCATTAGTCTCCTGCCCTGACGTTCGCTGCGCGTCGCGGCGAACGTCAGGGATCGGCACACCGGCATCGGAGTCACCAGGGATTCGATCCCAGTCCTGCGTATCGGTGATCGACCTGCCGCCCCCTTGGAACTGATCGCTCGGCACCGTGTCAGTCGAAGCCTCGGCTGACCCGGCCGCAGAGCTTACAAATTCGCGCCGATCCGTTCACGGACCCCGACTGAAGGCCGGGCTGCTGGACGGCACGCCGCAGGTCCCCTTCCCCTGTGGCGCGTCGCGGCCCCCTGCCTGCGCGGCCGGCGCTTGACGTTTGTCCGCCGGGCAGCCAATCCCCCCTCGCCGGCTTGGCCGCCGTGGGCGGAGCCGGCGGTTCGACCCGAATGCAGGGATCACCCCGTCGATGGATATGCCCCTCCCGGCCGACCCCGCCCTGGGGGACGCCGGCTTCACCTTCGCCGACCTCGCCAGCCGCGAGGGGCTGATCCGGCTGGACCGGCTGTTCCTCGACCGCCTGGCGGGGGAGGACGCGGCGCTGCACGCGCGCCTGCTCGCCGCCCGCGCCGCGCCGCAGGAAGTCGCAGCGAAGGACGAGGCCGCGCTGGTGGTGGCGCTCGGCCCGGCGCTCGATGGGTTCCTCGGCGGGCTGTTCGGGATCGGCGCGGAACTGGCCGCGCTGCGGGCGGCGACCGCCGGTCTCGACCCGGTCCATGCCTGCAAGCGGCTGTTCGTGCAGCGCCAGGCGGTGAAGAAATACCCCGATCCCGCCGGGTTCGACGCCCCCGCCCTGCGCGCCGCGCTGGAATCCCGCATGGACGAGGCGCTGAGCGAGTCCGCCTTCGCCCGCCATGCGACCGCCTGGGAAGCCGCGAAGGATGCCGACGCGCTCGACCTCGCCGCCCGCTACGCCGCCTGGGCCACGCTGACGCCCGCCGGCCGCGCCGCCCACGCCGGCGGCACGCTGTTCCGCGTGCCGGGCCGGCCGGACCCCGCGCATCTGG
>JAJZVS010000379.1 GCA_021845555.1 Pseudomonadota bacterium | reverse complement strand
AGATCGTGCTCAGCCTGGCCCGGCTCAACCGCGTGCGGACGATCGATCCGGTCGATCTGACCGTGACGCTGGAAGCCGGGGTCACGCTGAAGGCCGCGCAGGTCGCGGCGGCGGACGCGGGTTGCCTGCTGCCGTTGTCGATCTCCTCGGAAGGCTCGGCGCAGATCGGCGGCGTGCTGGCGACCAATGCCGGAGGCAACAATACGGTCCGCTACGGCAACGCCCGCGACCTGGTGCTGGGGCTGGAAGTGGTGCTGGCGGACGGGCAGGTGTGGAACGGCCTGCGCCGGCTGCGCAAGGACAACACCGGCTACGCGCTGCGCCAGTTGTTCGTGGGGTCGGAGGGCACGCTCGGCGTGATCACCGCCGCGGTGCTGAAACTGGCCCCGCGCCCGCGGGAGACGGCGGTGGCGCTGTGCGCGGTGTCCTCGCCCGAAGCGGCACTCGCTCTATTCGGCCGGTTCCAGGCGCATGATCCGGGCGCGGTGCAGGCGTTCGAATACATGTCCGGCCTGGGCGTGCGGTTCGTGCTGCGCCACATCCCGGGCGCGGTGCTGCCGCTTGGCGCGCCGGGGGATCATTACGTGCTGATCGAACTCGCCACCCCACGCCCCGGCGCGGGGCTGCGCGCGGCGCTGGAACAGGTGCTGGAGGCGGCGCTGGAAGCCGGCACGGTGACGGACGCGGCGATCGCCGAATCGGAAGCCCAGCGCGCCGCGATCTGGCGCCTGCGCGAGGAACACTCCGAGGCGCAGAAGCGCGAAGGCGCGTCGGTGAAGAACGACGTTTCGGTGCCGGTGTCCGCGGTGCCGGCGTTCATCGCCGAGGCCACCGAAGCCTGCGCGGCGCTGATGCCGGGCATCCGCGCGGTGCCGTTCGGCCACATGGGCGACGGCAACATCCACTTCAACCTGGAACAACCGGAAGGCGCCGATCCCGCTTGGTTCCTCGCCCAGGACCACGCGATCATGGACACGGTGAACGCGGTCGTGCGCCGCTTCGACGGCAGCTTCTCCGCCGAGCACGGGGTGGGCCAGCTCAAGCCCTACATGATGCCGGACTGGCGCGGCGGCGCGGAACTCGATGCGATGCGGCGGATCAAGGCGGCGCTCGATCCGCTTGGGATCCTCAATCCGGGGAAGGTGCTGCCGTGAGGTGATCGGCCGGACAAGCGGCCGCCACTCAGTACCCCGCCGCCCGGTCCACCACCTCGCGCAGCGCGCGTCCCTCCAGGAACCGCCCGAGGTTCTCGGTGAACAGCCGCGCCACCACCGTGTCCCGGCGCGGATGCATGCCGCCGATATGCGGCAGCACCAGGATGCCCGGCGTGGTCCAGAACGGATGCGTCGCCGGCAGCGGCTCCTGGCGGAACACGTCGAGCACCGCGCCGGCGATCCGTTTCTCCCCGACCGCCGCGATCAGATCGGCGTCCGCGATCAGCGCCCCGCGCCCGAAGTTCAGCAGCCAGGCCGACGGCTTCATCGCCGCGAGCCGGCGGGCATCGATGAAGTTCTCGGTGGCCGGCGTGGCCGGCAGCAACAGCAGCACGAAATCCGCCTGCGCCAACACCTCGTCGGTCCGTTCCGGCGGAAACACTTCGGCCAGCCCCGGCAGCGGCGCGGCGCCGCGGCTGGTGCCGATCACCCGCATCCCGAGCGCCCCGGCGAGCCGCGCGACCTCCTGGCCGATCGCGCCGAGGCCCAGGATCGCCAGCGTCTGCCCGTTCAGCGGCGTGGCGATCCGGCGGCGCCAGTGGCTGGATTTCTGGTCCTCGACGATCGCGCAATAGGGCTTCGTCAGGTGGAACAGCGCGCCCAGGATGTTCTCCGGCATGGCTTCCTTGTGGGTGCCGCGCGCGCAGGTGAGCGTCAGGCCCACCGGCAGGTCGGGCAGCGCAAGCCAGCCCTCCACCCCCGCCGTCAGCGCCTGCGCCCAGCGCAGCTTGCGCATGCGCGGGAGCAGGCCGGGCGGGGCGCCCCAGGCGAGCATCGCCTCGGTTTCCGCGCACTGCGCCTCCGACGGCGCGGCGGTGCGCGCCAGCGTCTCCACCGCGACGCGGCCGGACAATCCGGCGGCCTCGATCGCCGCGACATAGGGGGCGGGGGAGTCGGTCCACAGCAGCACGCGGGTCGGGTTCGGCATCTTGCATATCCCCCTCATGGTTGGCGGGCAGCGTAGGGAGCCGCGCGGGCGAACGCCAGCGGCCCCGCTCAGCCTGCCCCGCTCACGCCACCGGGCGCAGCCGGTCCGCCGCCACCACCCCGAGCGCGCCCAGCAGCATCAGCGCCGCCATGCCGCGCGGTGTGCCGTCGGTGAACACGCCCACCAGCAGACCGCTGATCGCGCCCAGCAGGAACTGCCCGGTGCCCATCAGCGCAGAGGCGGTACCGGCATGCGCGCCGTGCCGGGTGAGCGCGCCCACCGTGGTGTTGGGATTGAACAGGCCCTGCAGGCTGACCATCACGAACATCGGCAGGAACACCGCCCCCAGCGCGTGGACGCCGGCGAAGGCCACCGAAACCAGCGCCAGCGCCGCCGCCAAATAGACCAGGCTCCCCACTCGCAGCAGGCGGGAATGGCCGAACCGCGGCAGCAGCCTGGCATTGGCCTGCGACATCCCGATCAACCCCATCGCGCACAGGCCGAACAGCAGCCCGAAGCCGCTGGGAGAGAAGCCGAAGCCCTGGATGAACACCGGCGAGGAGCCGCCGAGATAGGCGAAAAAGGCGAAAATCCCCGCCCCGCCCATCGCCGCATGGGTGAGGAACCCGCGCTCGCGCAGGATCGATGCCGCCCGCGTCACCTGCTCGGACAGGTCGAGCCGCAGCCGACCCACCGGGGGCAGCGTGTCGGGCAGCAGGGCCAGGATCAGCACCAGGGCGATCGCCCCATAGGCCGCCATGACCCAGAAAATCCCGCGCCAGTCAGCGAAGATCAGCACCAGCCCGCCGATCGACGGGGCCAGGATCGGCGCCGCGCCCATCACCAGCATCAGCCGCGAGAGCATCGCCGCCGCCGCGTGCCCGTCCGCCACGTCGCGCACCATCGCGCGCGGGATCACCATGCCGGCGGAGGCGGCCAGCGCGCCGACGATGCGTGCCCCCGACAGCGCCAGGATGGAGGGCGAAAGCGCGCAGGCGACGCAGGACAGCGTGTAGATCGTGAAGGCGACGATCAGCGGCCGGCGGCGGCCGAACCGGTCCGCCAGCGTCCCCTGCATCAACTGGCCCACCGCGAGGCCGGCGAACCAGGCGGCCAGCGTGTATTGCGCGGCGCCGGCCGGCGCGTGCAGCCCGGCCTCGATGGCCGGGAAGGCGGGTAGATACATGTCGATGGAAGCCGGCCCGACCGCGGTGAGGAACCCGAGCAGCAGGGGCAGCCAGGCGGGAATGCGCATGGCGGCGGGTGATGGCAGAGTTGGCCCCCCAGGACCAGGGGGCGGGCCCAGGGGGCGGGCCAGGGGTGGG
>JAJZVS010000378.1 GCA_021845555.1 Pseudomonadota bacterium | reverse complement strand
CGGCTGCAACGTCGGTTCAACAAGATGGCCCGGCGGTTCGCCGCGCTGCTCGCGCATCTGGCGGAATTCGGGGCGGATGCCCCGCTCCGCGCCTATCACCGCAAGCAGCCCCTCCGCCCCGCCGCCGCGCCCGAAAACCCGCCCGAGGACTCACCCAAGCCCGCCGCCGCCCGCCGCCACGCGCTCCCGCTGCCGCAAGCCGTGCGCGTGCCCAACCGCCGCGCCTGGCTGGTGGGCCTCAGCATCAACGTCAACTGCGCCGCCGGGCGGCTGCAAGACAAGATGAACGACCCGGAGCTCGTGGCCCTGCTCGCCGCCTCGCCCCGGTTGGTGGCGCTGCTGCGCCCGCTGTGCCGCATGCTGGGGGTGGAATTCGCCCCCGGCATCCTGCCGCCCCCGCCGCCGCGGGCCCCACGCAAACCCCGCCCTCGCCGCTGGCGCGTCCCGCGGCGGGGCGATCTGCTGTTTCTGCTGCGGATGGGCAAGCCGATTCCAGGAACCTGATCGGCGCGCCGGGGAGACGCACCGGGCATACGCACGCCCATAATGTTACGATATTGGAACTAAAAACCCCATCTCCGCAGCGTCGCGCCGCGCCCGCGCGATCAGGGCGCCGGCGCGCTCGGCGCGGTCGCCGCGGGCACGGCGAGCACCGGTTGCGGCAACTGGGTCACGACGATCGGCGCCGCCGCCAGATCGGGCGCCGGCTTGGCGGGCTTCGCCGGTTCCACCGTGTAGTCCGGCACGATCCGCGCCTGCTTGCCGGCGATCACCAGCACATGCAGCCCGAGCGGCAGCGCGGTCCGGTCCGTCTGCGCCACCGAGACCAGGTGCCCGCCCTTCTCCTGCACGATGTATTCGAAGCCCCGCGTGTCGCCGGCGGTCTGCGCGGTCGCGGAGCCGACCAGCCCGCCCACCAGCGTGCCGCCGATCGCGCCGAACGCCGAGGCGAGCGGCCCGCCCGGCGCCTGCGACCCCGCCACGCCGCCGGCCGCCCCGCCGGTGACCGCGCCGACCGCGCCGCTCGGGCTGATCATCACCGGGCGGGTGCCGACGATCACCCCGCGCTCCACCTTCGCGGCCTGCTGCGCGGCGGCGGCGGCATAGGTGTTCGGGGAGTAGCTTTGCGTGCAGCCGGCGAGTCCCCAGGACAGCGACAGGGCGAGCAGCGGCAGCAAGGTTCGACGGGGCACGGCAATGGATCCGGTTGCAGGGCGCCGCTCAGATAGGGCCCGAGTGTGGCGGTGTCACGGCGGGACAGACCGGAACCGGCGTTTTGCCCCCCGGCGTTTTGCCCCCCGGCGTTTTGGCAGCCGCGCGGTTCGGCGTTACCCTCCGCCCCGCACAGTCAGCAGGGAGCGACGCCATGATCCACGTGCTTGCCATGATCACCGCCAAGCCCGGCCAGCGGGACACGATCCTGGCCGCCTTCCGCGCCAACATGCCGGCGGTGCACGCCGAGCAGGGCTGCATCGAATACGGCCCGGCGATCGACGCCGAGGGCATGGGCGGGTTCCAGACCAAGCTCGGCCCCGACAGCTTCGTGGTGATCGAGAAGTGGGAGAGCAAGGCGGCGCTGGCCGCCCATGCCGCTTCCCCGCACATGGCGGCCTATGGGGCGAAGACGAAGGAGCTGATCGCCAGCCGGGTGATCCACGTGCTCGACCCGGCCGGCTGAGCCCGCCGGCGCCGGCGGTCGCGATGTTCGCGGTGGTGTTCGAGGTTCAGCCCCGGCCCGAGCGGTGGGACGACTATCTGGGTCTCGCCGCCGGGTTGCGTCCGGCGCTGGAACGCATCGACGGGTTTCGCGACAACCGCCGCTTCCGCAGCCGTCGCCGGCCGGGCTGGCTGCTGTCGCTCTCGCTCTGGCGCGACGAGAAGGCGCTGGTGCGCTGGCGGGCGCACGCCGGGCACCACGCGGTGCAGGCGAAAGGCCGCGCGGAGGTGTTCGCCGACTACCACCTGCGCGTCGGCGAGGTGATCGCCGAAAACGGCATCGCCCTGCCGGCGCGGCGCCTGGATGAGACCGAGGCGGGCGGGGCGCGTGCCCTGACCCTGCTGGAACAGCCGGTGTCCGACACGCCCCCGCAAGCAGCCGGGCTGGTGGAATGGGACGCGTTCGACGGCATCACCGATCCGGGCGCGACGCTGCTGCTGCTGGCCTGGCGCGATCGCGCGGCGCTCGACGCCTGGTCCGGCGCGGCCGGCGCCCGGCGGCTGGATGTGCGGGTGGTGCGCGACTACGGCATGACCGACCGGGGCGAGGCGCCGCAGCATCACGCATAGCCCCCGCCGCCGGCGCCCCCTGCGTCAGGGGGGACCGGCGGCGGGCGGTTCAGCCGGCGGGCCGTGCCGGATCGAGCGGGATCATGTGGCGCACCGCCCCCGCCGCGCCCAGCGGCGCCGAGGTCACGCCGTTCACGACCAGCTCGGTCGCCCCCGCGTTGCCGGTGGTGAGCAGCAGGCCATGGGCCGGCGGCGTCCAGCTTTCCCCGGCATGCATCAGGCGGGAGAACACGACCTTCCCGGTCGGGCCCAGCACCTGGATCCAGGCGTCGCCGATGAACCGCACCACCATCGGCGCCGGCGGCGCGGCCGGGGTGGGGGTGGCGGGGAGGGCGGTCGCCGCCGCCTCGGCGGTCCGCACCGTGACGCTGCCAGCTGGGGCGCTACCAGCCGGGGCGGTGCCAGCCGGCTTCGACGCGGCGGCGGGGCCGGCGGAAGCCAGGGTGGGCGCGGGCCGCGCGACCGCGGATGCCGCCGCTTGGGGCGCGGGCGGGTTCGCGGCGACCGCAGCGGAGGCCGGAGCCGGGGGTGTGGGAGCCGCCGGTTCGGGGGCTCCCGGTGCGGGCGTCAGCCGGGCGTCCGCTCCGGCAACCGACGCCGCAGCGGGGGTGGCCGGAAGCGGCGACGCAGCCGGCTGGTGCGGTGCGGCGACGGCGGCCGGGACAGGGGGCAGGTCCGCCTTCGTCGCGCCGGCAGGTTCGCGGAGGTCCGCAGACGCCGCCGCCGCGCTCGCGTGGTCAGGCCCGGCGCTGCCGCTTGCCGCCGTGGCCGCCGGAGGGGGCGAGGACGCGGCGGCGTCCTTGGTGGTGCGCGCGGCCACCGGGGCAGCGGCGTGCGAGGCGGGGGCAGTCTCCGTTGCGGCCGGGCCAGGCTGGCCGGCGGTCGCGCGAAGCGCCGGCGTCTCGGCCGGCGGCCGTGCCCCGGCCGCGCTTCCCGTGCCGGCCGGGCGCTTCGAGGTCGCAGCCGCACCGGCAGGCGCAACCGGGCCTGTCGTGGTGGCCAGGTGGGGGGTGGGTTCGGTGTCGGCGTGAGCGGGCGTGGCCGCCCCAGTCTTGCGCCTGGCGAGCGCAGCCGCCGACCCGGGACGCCCGACGGCGTCGGCCAAGGGATGAGCCAAGGGGTGAGCCAGGGGATGGCTAGGCGCGAGCGCGATCGGCGGATGTGCCGGCCCCCGGGGACCGGACAGCCACA
>JAJZVS010000019.1 GCA_021845555.1 Pseudomonadota bacterium | reverse complement strand
GCAGCCAGGCCTCGCCCGTCCGGCGCCGCGCGGGCAGCTTGGCCAGCAGACGCGCCGCCCCGGTGGGATCGGACCCGAGCCGGGCGGCGGCGAGCACGAGCAGGGCAAGGGGATCGTCGGGTGCCAGGCGGTGCGCGCGATCGAACCAGCGCAGCGCGGTCGCGCCGTCCCCCTCGGCGGCGGCACGCTGGCCGGCGGCAAGCGCCTCCGCCGCCAGCGCGCCGCGCTCCGCCAGATCTTCGGCGTCGGCGGCGGTGGCGGCGGGCGGGGCTATATGCATCGGCGGCCGATGCGGAGAGTCTCTGCCGTCATCACTGGGCCCGACCGGGCCATCCACCCCCGATCGTCCGTGCGCGGATGGCCGGGTCGAGGCCCGGCCATGACAGGGAGAGCCTCGGACCCGCGCGATGGGACGTCACACTGCGCACGGGCGTCCCGGTGGCGCACGGGCGCGCGTTCCCGGACCGTCAGCGGCCGGCCGGGGCCGGCGCGGCGTCGAGCGCGGCCAGATCGGCGCGCGTTTCCTCCAACCCCTGCGCCAGCGCGCGTTCCAGCCAGACCCGCGCCTGCTCCGGATCGTGCTCCCCGGCAAGGTTGCGGGCGAGGTAGCGGCCGAGCATCATCTGCGCGTGGGCGTGGCCGGCCTCGGCCGCGGCGCGGAACCAGCGCTGCGCCGCCGGCCGGTCCATCGGCACGTCGTGGCCGCCGCCCAGCATCGCGCCGAGGGCGAAGGTCGCCCCCACATGGCCGCGCCCGGCGGCGCGTTCGAACCAGGCCAGCGCGCCGGGGTGGTCGGCCGGGCCGGCGCGGCCGTTCACCAGGATCTCGCCCATCGCCACCTCGGCCTCCACCATGCCGACGGAGGCGGCGCGTTCGATCCAGGCGCGGCCCTGCGCGGGGTCGGGATCGATGCCGCGGCCTTCCAGCAGGGCGCGGCCGTACCAGAACTGCGCGTTCACCACCGTCTCGGCGGCACGGCGCAGCCATTCGATCGCCTTGCTCTCGTCGCGCGGCACGCCGACGCCTTGCGACAGGCACACGCCGTAGTTGAACGCCGCAACCGGATCGCCGGCGGCGGCGGCCTGCTCGAACCAGGTGCTGGTCTGGACCGCGTCCTCGGCGTTTCCGCTGCCTTGCAGCAGCAGGTTGGCGAGGCTGGCGCGCGCGTCCACATCGCCGCCGGCGGCGGAGATGCGCAGCCAGCGCGCCGCCTCCTCCTGGTCGCGCGGCACGCCGGCGCCGGTGAGATAGAGCATGCCGAGCGCCCGCGCCGCGCCGCGATGGCCGGACTCGGTGGCGCGGCGGAACCACATCGCCGCCTCGGCGTAGTTGGGCGGCAGTTTTTCGGTGCCCTTGGCGTAAAGATCCCCGACCGCCGCCGCCGCCGCCGGGTCGCCGGCGAGCGCGGCCTTGCGCAGCCAGGTTTCGCCCTCCTGCGGCCGGGCCGGCACGCCCTGACCGTGCAGCAGCGCCATGCCCCAGCGCGCCTGGGCCGAGCGATGGCCCTTCTCGGCCGCCTGGCGGAACAATTCCGCGACCGCCGCCGGATCGGCGGGCCCGCCGATGCCGCGCTCCGTCATCAGGGCGAGCAGAAACAGCGCGGTCGCCAGCCCCTCCCCGGCGGCCTTGCGCAGCCACTTCGCCACCTCCGCCTGCTCGGCCTCCGTCCTGGCGGCCTGCGAGAGCGCCAGGGCGTGCCCGAGCGCGCCCTGCGGTGAGCCGCCTTCGGCCGCGGCCTGGTACCAGCGCGCGGCGGCTTCGGGGTCGCGCATCTCCTCCGGCCCGGAGGTCAGCAGATAACCGAGCAGTGCCTGGGCTTCGGTCGAACCGGCCGCGGCGGCCTTGGTGGCCCAGTCCCGGGCGGCGACGAAATCCGGCTTGGCGGCGGGTTGGTTGCTGGTGAACAGCGCGCCGGTCCGCCCCGGCTCCCCCTCCAGCTTGGTGCCGAGGCCGTACAGATGGATCGTCGCCAGCAGCGTCTGCGCCTCGACATGGTCCTGCCGGGCCGCCAGCGCGATCCAGTGGGCGCCGTCGCGGCGGCTGATGGGCACGCCGGCGCCTTCCAGGTAGCTGCGGCCGACGCGGTACTGCGCCTCCGCCAGTCCGCCGCGGGCGGCACGGGAGAACAGGCGGAAGGCACGGCCCGGCTTGCCCCGCTCGACCAGCCAGGTGGCGCGGTGCAGTGCCGCCGCCGGGGAGAACCGGGCGGCCAGCCAGGAGCGGGAGTGTCGGGTCATTCTATCCGTCGCTGCCCCGGCGGGCGGCGTCCTTCCGGCCGGTTATCCCGGCTCGCGCATCGCCTGATGCGCCACCGGCAACACGCGTTCGAGCAGATAGCTCAGCACCGTCTGCCGGCCGACCTTGATATCGGCCATCACCGGCATGCCGGGGGTCAGGCGGAAGCCCGGCGGCGTGTCGTGCAGCGCCACCCGGTCGATCTCCACGCGGGCACGATAGTAAGGCGCGCCGTCGGCCGGCGGCGCAACGGTGCCGGAGTCGTCGGGCTGCCCGGGCAGGGCGGTGAAGCTGTTCGAACTGATGATGCGCAGGCTGCCATAGGCCAGGCCGTAGCGGGTGTACGGGAAAGTATCGAACTTGATCGCCACCTTGTCGCCGAGATGCACGTAGCCGGCGTCGGAGCCGAGGATGTTGGCTTCCACCTCCAGCGGCGCGTCGGCGGGCGTCAGGGTGACCAGCTTCTGTCCCGACTGCACCACCGCGCCGACCGAGACCTTGGCCACGGTCAGCACCGTCGCATCGCGGTCGGCGCGCAGCACCACCAGCTGGCGGCGCAGCTCGGCCTTGCGCAATTGTTCCCGCGCATCCGACAGCTTGCTCAGGCGTTCGGCGAGTTTCTGCGACACGTCGGCGTGCCAGGACTGCACGTAGCCGTCGCGCTCGGCCACCTGCGCGCCGAGATCGCGCGAGGCGGCCTGGGCCTGTTGGATCGCGCTGAGATACTCGCGCTGCATCTCGGCGCGGTTGTCCATCGCCGCCAGCGTGTTGAGCTTGCTGCCGACCTGGAGCTTCTCCAACTGGCGGCGCATCCGCTCGACCTCGGTGGCGACCGCGAGCCGGTCGCGGAAGCCCTTGGCATCGGCGTTGGACCGCTGGATGGCCGCCAGCAGGCTGTCGATCTTTTCTTTGTAGCCTTGCAGCTTGTAGTTGTACTCGGCGTTCCGCTGCGCGTAGATCGCCGCTTGCAGCGCGAGGTCGGGATTGTCGCCGGTGTAGGTGAACGGCTTGCCGCTGGCCTCGGCCTGAAGGCGCGTCACTTCGGCTTGCAGGCTGGCCACCTGGGCGGCCAGCGCGCTCACGTCCGCGGCGGCGAAGGTGGGATCGAGCCGCGCGAGAACCTGGCCGGCCTTCACATGCTCGCCCACCCGCACGTCGATCGAGCGGACGATCGCGGTTTCCAGCGGCTGCACCAGCAGGGTGGCGGCGCGGGAGACCACCTCCCCGCGCGCCGTCACCACCTGGTCCACGCGGATGGTGCCGGCGGCGATCGCGATCGCCGCGAACAGCGTGGCGACCACCCAGACCGTGCCGCGCGCGCCGCGCGGTATCGGCGCGTTCACCACCGCGGTGGAGGGCAAGGTGTATTCGAGCAGGACCGGCAGTGCCGGGTCGGCCCGTTTGGCGGGAAGGTCCGTCATCGTCCGCGCTCAGCCTTTGCCGGGAATGACAGTGGGGGAAAACCCGCCGTGCCGTCCGGCCGCGGCGTCCATATGGCGATTCTGCTGCGCCCAGAGCTGGCGATAGACCGAGCAGGTCTCCAGCAACTGATGATGCGAGCCGATGTCTTCCACCTTGCCCTTTTCCAGCACCAGGATCTGGTCGCACTCGGTGAGCGAGGACAGCCGGTGGGAAACGATCACCATGGTCCGCCCGCGGGCGATGCGCAGCAGGTTGGCGTTCACCAGCGCTTCCGATTCCGGATCGAGCGCGGAAGTGGCCTCATCCAGGATCAGGATGCGCGGATCGGTGATCAGCGCGCGCGCGATCGCCAGCCGCTGGCGCTGCCCGCCGGAGAGGTTGGGCGAGCCTTCCTCGATATAGGTCTCGTAGCCGTTCGGCATCCGCTCGATGAACTCCTCCGCCCCGGCGAGGCGGGCGGCGCGCACCGCGTCATCGAGCGTGAGGCCGGGCCGGCCGGCCAGGATGTTCTCGCGGATCGAGCCGCGGAACAGGAAGTTCTCCTGCAGCACGGTGCCGAAACTCTGGCGCAGGTGGCGGAGGTTGATCTCGCGCAGATCGGCGCCGTCGATCTTCACGTAGCCGGAGTAGTCGCGGTTGATCCCCTGCAACAGCCGGGTCAGCGTCGATTTGCCCGAGCCGCTGCGCCCGACCACGCCCAGCATGGTGCCGGCCGGAACCGAGAACGTCACCCGGTCGAGCGCCGGGGTCTTGGTGCCGCCGTAGGTGAAGGACACGTCCTCGAAGCTGATCGCGCCGGCGAATTTGGGGCGCAAGCCGCCGGACGCGGCATCCGCTTCCAGCGGTCGGTTGAGCACGATCGCGGCTTCGCCGATCGCGCCGCCCACCTCCTCGAAATCCTCGATCAGCCGGGCCAGCCCGATCAACGGCTGCGCCACCCGCTGCGAGAGCATCATGAACGCGAACAGGCTGCCCACCATGTAGCCGTTATGGCTGCCCAGCGCGATATAGACGCCGACCATGATGGTGCCGATCCACATGAACCGCTCGACCGGCGTGGCCAGCGTCTGCGGCCAGTTGCCGAGCTTGCCGAACGCGAGCCGGCGCGCCCCGGCATCGGCGATGCGCTGGTCCCACAACGCCTTGCGTTGCGGCTCCAGCGCCAGCGCCTTCACCGTCTTGATGCCGAACACCGTCTCCCCCAGCGCCGATTGCTTGTTGGTTTCGGCCTCGATCACCTTGCGCAGCAGGATCCGCATCGGCTTCAGGAACGCCAGGATGATCAGGGTGATGATGCAGGAGCAGACCACCACGATCCAGGCCAGCGTGGCGCTGAGGAAGAACAGGAATGGCAGCAGCACGCAAAGCGTGATGAGGTCGAGGAAGGTGCTCAGCAGCTTGCCGGTGAGGAACTCCCGCACCCGGTGGATCTGACTGACGCGGTACATCGTCTCCCCGGCCGGGTGGCGTTCGAAATAATCGAGCGAGAGCCGCACCAGCCGGTTGAAGATATGCAGGTTGAGCCGGGAATCGATCCGCACGCCGATGGTCAGCACGATCAGCCGCCGGGCGTGGCCCAGGAACGTCTCGTACGAGATGAAGATAAGCATCAGCACCGACATCAACGTGAGTGTCGAGTAGCTGTGGTAGGTGAGGACCTTGTCGGTCACGGTCATCACCAGGAACGGCGGAAAGATGGTCAGGAAGCTGAGCGTGAGCGAGGCGATGCCGATGTCGCGCAGGGACGATTTCTCGCGCATCACCAGGCCGGCGAGCCAGCGCATCGAGAATGGCGCCTCGGCCTCGGTCTGGCCGCGGCTGGCGCGCAGCAGCACCGCCTCCCCCGACCACACCTGCGACAGGCGCAGCTCGTCCACCGGGACCGCGGGTTCGCCCTCGGGCGCCATCGGGTCGCGGATGAATACGACCTTCTGCTCGGTGTTCACGCCGCTGAAGAGACCCGCGCCGCCGTCGGCGAACAGCAGCACGACCGGCCCCGCCTCGTGCAGCTTGAGCAGATGGCGCCAGTTCAGATGGATCGCGCGCGACCACATGCCGCCGCCGGTGGCCCAGGCCGACAGCGCCGCCGCGGTGGGCGCCGGCGCGGCCTCGATATTGCGGAACTCGGCCGGATCGAGCTCCATGCCGTAATAGCGCCCGGCCATCACCATGGCGCGGATGCGGGGATTGAGCGCCTCCTCCCCGGCCGCGCGCGCGCGCGGCCCGGCTTCCGGCTCCGCGGCGGAGAGGAACGGGATCGCGCCGCCGGGCTTTCCTGCCGCCCGAGACCCGGCGCCGCCGTCGTTCATGTCCACGCTGTGACTTCCTTCGCCGCTGACACAAGCCGCCACGGACCGGAGGCCGCCTTGGGCACCTGGGCCCAGCGTCCCGGCCTGCCGCGACCGATCGAAACGTGTTGCATTGAGACGTGTTGGATCGAGACGTGTTGTATTATTGCGCCCAAACCATCGCCTCTGCAAACAAAACACGACAGGGACCGGCCATCCGGCCGATCGCCGAGCGCGCATCCCCCTGCCTGCCGGATCGGCCCGGCGGGTTTTCGCCTCACCCGCGGCGGGAGCGGCGCGTCGCTTACATCCGCACCAGTGCCGAGCCCCAGGTCAGGCCGCCACCGAGGGCCTCCATCAGCACCAGATCGCCCGGACGGATCCGCCCGTCGCCCACCGCCTCGGCCAGCGCCAGAGGCACCGAGGCGGCCGAGGTGTTGGCGTGGCGATCGACCGTGACCACCACCCGCTCGGACCCCAGGCCGAGCCGCTTGCCCATCGCCTCGATGATCCGCAGGTTGGCCTGGTGCGGCACCAGCCAATCGACATCGCGCCGGGTCAGCGCGTTGGCGGCCAGCGCCTCATCGACCGCCTCGGCCAGGCGCACCACGGCGTGGCGGAACACCTCCCGCCCTTGCATCACCAGCGTGCCCGGCTTGTCGTGCCGGCCGACCGCGCCATCCACATAGAGGATATCGCCCAGGCTGCCCTGGGCATGCAGATGGGTGGACAGGATGCCGCGGTCGATCGTGCCCCTGCCCTCCCCGGCGCGCAGGAACACCGCGCCGGCGCCGTCCCCGAACAGCACGCAGGTGCCGCGGTCCTGCCAGTCCATGATGCGCGAATAGACCTCCGCGCCGATCACCAGCACGCCGCGCGCCTGGCCGGAACGGATCATTCCGTCCGCCACCGACAGGCCATAAACGAACCCGGCGCAGGCGGCCGACAGATCGAAGCCGAAGCCGCCGGGTACGCCGAGCGCGGCCTGCACCCGCAGCGCCGTCGCCGGGAACGCCTGATCCGGCGTCGAAGTGGCAAGCAGGATCGCGTCCACCTCCCCCGGCTCGGCGCCGGCCTGGGCGAGCGCGGCGCGCGCCGCCTCGGTGCCCATGAAGGCGCAGGTTTCTGCCGGACCGGCGATATGGCGCTGGCGGATGCCAGTGCGCTCGCGGATCCAGGAATCCGAGGTCTCCAGCCTTTCGGCGAGCTCCTCGTTGGTCACGATGCGGGCCGGGAGATAGCCGCCGACCCCGGCCAGGATGGAACGCACAGGCATCAGGCTATCCTCGATTGAAGGTCCGCGAAGGCCGCGCGGGGGGGATCACAGCGCGGTCGCCAGGCGCGGGCCGCCGCGGGGCTGCGAGGGGCCGAGGCCGACGATTCGCGCCAGTCCCTCGCGGATCTGATCGTTGAACCGATGCACCACCATGTCCATCGCCACATCGACCGCGTGGGCGAACCCCTCGGCATCGGTGCCGCCGTGCGACTTCACCACCACGGCGTTCAACCCGAGCATCACCGCGCCGTTGTAGCGCCGCGGATCCAGCCACTCGCGCAGCCGGTCGAGCGCCGGGCGGGCCAGCAGATAGGCCAGCCGGGCCGCCAAAGAGGAGCGGAACACCTGGCGCAGCAGGTCGCTCACCAGCTTGAGCGCGCCTTCCCCGGTCTTCAGCGCGACATTGCCGGTGAACCCGTCGGTCACCACCACATCGGTGGTGCCGGCAGTGATGTCGTGCCCCTCGACGAAGCCGACGAACTGCGGGGCGATCGGGCTGGCGCGCAGCACGTCGGCCGCCTCGCGCACGCGATCGTCGCCCTTCAGCTCCTCCGCCCCCACGTTCAGCAGACCGATCGAGGGCGCGGGCAGACCCAGCACGGTGCGCGCGAACACGTCGCCCATGACGGCGAATTCGACCAGGTTGCGGGCGTCGCAGACCACGTTGGCGCCGAGGTCGAGCATCACCATGTCGCCGCGCGCCGACGGGCCGATCGCGGCCATCGCCGGCCGGTCGATGCCCGGCAGGGTCTTGATGATGATCTTCGCCAGCGCGAGCAGCGCCCCGGTGTTGCCGGCCGAGACCACGCCCGCCGCCTCCCCCGCCGCCACCGCGTCGATCGCGATCCGCATCGAGGCACCACGCATGCGCAGGGCCGCGGTGGGTTTCAGCGCGTTGTCGATCACATCGGGCGCGTGGCGAATCGTGCAGGCGGCGGCGGCGCGGCGCAACGACTTCAGCATCGGGATCAACCGCGCCTCGTCGCCCACCAGCAGGAAGCGCGCGCCAGGATGACGCTCGGCGGCGATCTCGAGGCCCCGCAGCACCATCTCGGGCGCATGGTCGCCGCCCATGGCGTCCACCGCCAGCGTGAAGCTCTCGCTCAAGAGGCTCTCGCTCAAGGCGGGGCCGCGCGCACGCCGGGCCGCGGCGTCAGGCGCGAACCGCGCCCTTGAGCGGCTTGCCGGCGGCCACGACCTCACGCCCGTCATAGAAGCCGCAATGGCTGCAGACGTGATGCGGGCGCTTGAGCTCGCCGCAATTCGGGCAATCGGCGTGCGCCTCAACCGGCAGCGCATGATGACTGCGGCGCATGCCCCGCCGGGAGGGCGAGGTCTTTCTCTTCGGTACGGCCATGGAAGCACGCCTCTTGGGATGACGGTGACGCCCTTGCTGCCGCAGCGCGTCAGCGGGACTGTCACGAAATGGCAAACTGCGAAGCGCGGCCTGTACCAGAGGCGGCCAGGGCTCGCAAGACCCGATCGGCCCGGGGGCCTGTTGCAAGGGGGCGCCCGGTTGCAAGACGGCGCCCGCCGCCCGGCCTTTGAACACGCCTTCGCGAACGCTCAGTGCCGCCGCAGCGCGGCGAAGGGATGGCCGGCGGCGGGCGGCTCCGGCTCGCCCGGCAGCGCGGCGCCGGGCTTGCGCGGGTAGGGATCGAGCGCCAGCGCGAGCTGCTCGGCGGCCGCTTCGCCCAGATCGAGCATGCCGCCCGCGATGGGGATCTCGTCCACCGCCTCGGGGTCGAATCCGGCCAGGTCGTCTTCGGCGGGGCCGTCCAGGGCGGAGACGAAATGGACCGTGAAATCCTCCTCCACCACCGCGGGGAAGGGATCGAGCGAGACGACGCAGGTCTGCACCACCTCCGCGCGCAGCCGGCCATGCGCTTCGATCACCAAGTCCGCCCCGCTGGCGAGGCGGCGCAGGCGGAACGGGCAGGACAGGGAGCGCAGCGCGACCAGCCCCATCCGCGCGGCCAGGGCGGCACATTCGGCGGGGTTGGCCTCGACGGGAAACGCCTGCTCGGCCTCGGTGACCCGCGCGGCGGGCAGCGGGCGGTGCAATTCGGGGGTCACACGCTTGCGGACGGCAGGAAAGCGACCTCGCCTGCCGCCAGGGCGGCCAGGTCCTGGCCGGCGAGCGCCGCGGCCTGGGCGCGCACGATCCGCGCCAGCGCCGCCGCCGCGCCTTCGGGCGGGGCGGCACCGCGCCAGACGTTGCGCGCCAGCGCGGCTTCCAGCGCCGGATCCTCCGGCGGGGCCGCCAGCGCGGCACGGTAGGCGAGCGCCCGGCCGTGGAAGGCTTCCCACATCGCGCGCACCTTGCGCCCGACCGACAGGTCGCCCACGCCGATCTCCCGCAGGGTCACGTCCATATCGGTGAACATGGCATCGAACACCTTCTGGGCCAGCTCCGGCCCCGGCGGCTCGGCCGGCTGCAGCCGCTCGATCAGCAGGAAGGCAAAGATGGAGACGAGGTCGAAGCGGCCGTCCAGCGTGTCGGGCACGCCGAGCCGGGCGAAGAAACAAGGCTCGCGCGCCGCCGCCATCGCCGCGGCATAGAGGCCGAATCCGGCGCGTTCGTGGGCCGCGCCGCCGCGGCGCAGCAGGGATTTCAGGGCTGCCATGGGTTCCGCCATCCTTCGCCGGGAAAGCCGGCCCCCGCCGGGGGTGCCCCGCTCCGCCGGCGGCCCGGGGAACCGGCGCGGCGACAGCGAGCGGCTGCCAGATTGACAGGGGGGAACCGGCGTGACACCCCGCTCACATAGCGCGCCGGGACGTGCGGTCAATCGACCGTGCCGCCCGCCGCTTGCCAAAGGTGCCAGGGTGCCGTCGTCGCTATCCCGTTGGCGCGCCGTCGCGCGCCTTGTCCTGTTGGCCGCCAGCTGCGCGATCGGCGGCTGCAGCCTGTTCGTTCCGCCGCCCGAAGTGCGCGGCAACCGGGTGGATCCCGACGAGCTGTCCCAGCTCGTGCCCGGCACCAGCACGCAGGCGGATGTCGCCTCGCTGCTGGGCTCCCCCACCGCGCGCGGCACGTTCGGCGACGGCAGTTGGTACTACATCACCGAGACCACGCGACCGGTGATCGGCGGCACCCAGTCGGTGCTGCACCAGCAGGTCGTCGTGCTGAACTTCACCCCGCAGGGCGTGCTGGAGGGGATACACAAGATCGGCGAGAAGGACGCGCTGGCGGCGCCGATCGTCTCTCGCACCACCCCCTCCCCCGGCACCTCGGCCGGATTCTTCCAGCAGTTGCTCGGCAACGTGGGCCGGGTCGGCCCGAGCATGACGCCGAGCGAGGCCCCAAGCGGCGGCGCGCCGACGCACTGAACCGGCGGCGCGCGTCCCGAGGATATCAGGCGGCGATCGGCAGCGGCGTCCCGACGGCGGCGGCGGCGGTCCCCGCCGGCTGCCAGCCGGCCGACATTTCCGCCGGCTGCCAACCGGCCACCAGATACAACGGCCGACGCTTCGTTTCGTTGAACACCCGACCGAGATACTCCCCGATCACGCCGAGCGAGACGAGCTGCACCCCGCCCAGGAACAGGATCACCGCCATCAGGCTGGGGTAGCCCGCCACCTGGTTGCCGAACAGTAGCGTGCGCACCACAAGCTGCCCGCCGAAGACGGCGGCGAACAGCGCCACGCCGAGGCCGAGATAGGTCGAGAGCTTGAGCGGCAGCACGCTGAAGCTGGTGATCGCCTCCAGCGCCAGGTTCCACAGTTTCCAGTAGCTCCATTTGCTGTGCCCGACCGCGCGCGGCGCCCGGCTGTAGGGCACGCCGCAGCTGCGGAAGCCGACCCAGGCGAACACGCCTTTCATGAAGCGGTGGCGCTCGCGCAGGCTGAGCACGGCCCCGACCACGGCGCGGCTCATCAGGCGGAAGTCGCCCGCCTGCTCGGGCAGCGCCACCTCCCCCCAGTTGCGCATCAGGCGGTAGAACGCGGCCGCCGAGGCACGCTTGAGCCAGGTTTCCCCGCGGCGCTCGCGCCGTTGCGCGTAGACCATGTCGTAGCCCTGCCGCCAGGCGGCGACCAGGCGGGGGATGACCTCGGGCGGGTCCTGCAGATCGGCGTCGATCAGGATCACCGCCTCCCCCCGCGCGTGATCGAGGCCGGCGGTGGTGGCGATCTCCTTGCCGAAATTGCGCGACAGACGCAGCACGCCGACGCGCGGATCGGCCGCGTGCAACGCGCTGGCGACGGCGGCTGTGGCATCGGCGCTGCCGTCATCGACGATCACGAGTTCCCACGCCGCGCCGAGCCCGTCCATCACCGCGCTCAGGCGGCGGTGGAACTCCGGCAGGCCGGCAGCTTCGTCGAAGGCCGGCACGACGACCGAAAACACCGGCGCGGGGAACACGGGCGCAGGAAGCATGGGCGCGGGAAACATCGCAACCGGCGGCGGGGCGTCGGTCGCGGCGGCGACCATCGCGGCGTGGCTCATCCCTGGGGTCATGCGCCCAGCCTGGCCGGGACCGATTAACATCCGGTTGCCGGCGGCCGCGAAATGCGCGCGAATTTTTGCCGCCCTCGCGTTCCGCCGCGGCGCGGCGCGCCCATATGTCCGACTGGTTCCATAACCAAAGGAGCGACCGATGCTGATCTCGCATGTACTGGACGCCAAGGGCCGCGCGGTGGCGACGCTGCTGCCGGGCGACAGCGTCAGGCTCGCGGTGCAGACCTTCGCCGAACGCGGCATCGGCGCGGTGGTGGTGCAGGATCTGTGGCAGCGAATGCAGGGCGTGTTCTCCGAACGCGACCTGGTCCGCCTGCTGGCCAGGGAGGGCGCCGGCGCGCTGGACCGGCTGCTCGCGGACGTGCTCACCCGGGCGGTGATCACCTGCCGCCCGACCGACCGGATCGAATCGGCGCTCGCGGTGATGACCGCGAACAAGGTGCGTCACCTGCCGGTGCTGGACGCGGGGAAGCTGGCGGGCATCGTCAGCATCGGCGATCTGGTCAAATACCGCCTCGACGAGAAGGCGCTGGAAGCCGACGTGCTGCTGGAGATCGCGCGCCTGCGCGGCACACCGGCAGGGACAGGGACGGACCACGCCCCGCACGCCTGACCGGGCCGGCGCCGGCGGGCGAGGCCGTGGCCGCCGTTCAGCGCCCGCGCGCGCCGGCGGGCTGCGGCGGCGGGGTGATCTCGGCCAGGAGCGACCACACGCGGTCCGGCTGCATCGGCACCTCGGGGTCGTTCAGCAGGCGGTCGAGTTCCTCGATCTTCCTGGCGTAGTCGCGTTCGGTCATGGTCCAGGTCTCCGTGTCGTCACCGGCACGCAGAAGACCCGCCGAACATGGCAACCGCATGGCGCGCGCGTGGCGGCGGCGGGGAAGTCGCGCCCCGCCGCCGCCCCACTCAGCGGATCCGGCCGATCGCGCGCAACTGCCGCTCCACGTTGCCCATCAGCCCGGTGTAGGGCTGGGCGGTAGAGAGGTCGGCGATCTCGGCGAAGCGATCGGCGAACATCTCCGGCGTCACCGGCTCGGCCGGATCGAACTGCACGCCTTCGGTGACGAAATACTGCACCCGCGCGTAGCCGCCGGCGGTGGCGGCGATGATCTGGCCCGACACGTCGCACGCCTCGCTCGCCAGGAACGCCACGGCCGGCGACACGAGCTCGGGCTTCATCCACGGGATCATGTCCGGCGGCAGCAGCCCCTCGGTCATGCGCGTCGCCGCCGAGGGGGAGATCGCGTTGGTGCGGATGTTGTACTTGGCGCCCTCGAAGCGCAGGCAGTTGATGAGGCCCACCACGCCGGTCTTGGCGGCGCCGTAGTTGCTCTGGCCGAAATTGCCGACCGTGCCGGAGCCGGAGGTGGTGACGACGATGCGCCCGTAGTTCTGCGCCCGCATCACCGGCCAGGCCGCCTTGGTGCAATAGACCGTGCCCATCAGATGCACGTCCACCACCGCGCGGAAGTCGTCCATGGACAGGTTGTTGAACGCCTTGTCGCGCAGGATGCCGGCGTTGTTCACCAGGATGTCGAGCCGCCCCCAGGTGTCGGTGGCGGTTTTCACGATCCGGGCGGCGGCGGCTTCGTCGGCCACGGAGTCGTAGTTCGCGACCGCCTCCCCGCCCTTTGCCTTGATCTCCTCCACCACGCGGTCGGCCGCGGCATGTGCGCCGCCGCGGCCATCGACGGCGCCGCCGGGATCGTTCACCACCACCTTCGCGCCCCGCTCGGCGAGCAGCAGGGCATGGCAGCGGCCAAGCCCGGCGCCGGCGCCGGTAACGATGGCCACGCGGTTGTCGAAGCGGATGCTCATGGACGGGACCTCCGATTGGTTTCTGAGTGGCAGGGGAATGGTGGCATTCCGGCGGCGCGGCCGCAAAGGGGCGCGGAGGGAGGCGCATCGTCAGGCGGGCGCATCGTCAGGCTTGGGGCGCCGTGCTAAGGACCCGCCGCATGGAACCGACCGCGCCCGCCCGGCTGATCTCCCCCCGCCCCACCGCGCCGCTCGCCGGAACAATCGCCGTCCCCGGCGACAAATCGATCAGCCACCGGGCGCTGATGTTCGGCGCCCTGGCGATCGGCGAGACGCGCATCTCCGGCCTGCTGGAAGGCGAGGACGTGCTGCGCACCGCCGCCGCCATGCGCGCGCTCGGCGCCGAGGTGGCGCGCGGGGCGGACGGGGTCTGGCGCGTGGCGGGGCGCGGTATCGGCGGGCTGATCGAGCCGGCGGATGTGCTCGACATGGGCAATTCCGGCACCGCGGCGCGGTTGTTGTGCGGCATCCTGGCCAGCCACCCGATCTTCGCGGTGATGACCGGGGACGCCAGCCTGCGCGCCCGCCCGATGCGCCGGGTGATCGACCCGCTGTCGGCCACCGGCGCCCGCTTCGCCGCGCGCGAGGGCGGGCGCCTGCCGCTTGCCGTGGAGGGCGCGCGGGAAGCGCTGCCGCTCGACTACCGCGTGCCGGTGCCCTCGGCGCAGGTGAAATCCGCGGTGCTGCTCGCCGGGCTGAACGCGCGCGGCATCACGCGGGTGGAGGAGCCCGAGGCGACGCGCGATCACAGCGAGAACATGCTGCGCCATTTCGGTGCGACGGTGACGGTGGAGCCCCGCGGCGCCGGACGGATGATCACGCTCGCCGGCCAGCCGGAGCTGCGGGCGGCGGACGTGTCGGTGCCGGGGGATCCGTCCTCGGCGGCGTTCCCGCTGGTGGCGGCGCTGCTGGTGCCCGGCTCGGCGGTGACGGTCACCGGGGTGGGCCTCAACCCGCTGCGCACCGGGCTGTTCGCCACGCTGGCCGAGATGGGCGCCGATCTGACCATCGCGAACCGGCGGCTGGAGGGCGGCGAGCCGGTGGGCGACGTCACGGCCCGGCACGGGGCGCTGCGCGCGGTCGATGTGCCGCCCGAGCGGGCGCCCAGCATGATCGACGAATATCCGATCCTGGCGGTCGCCGCCGCCGCCGCCGCCGGCACCTCCCGCCTGCGCGGCCTGCGCGAATTGCGGGTGAAGGAGAGCGACCGGCTGGCCGCCACCGCCGCCCTGCTGGCCGGCAACGGGGTCAAAGTGGAGATCGAGGGAGACGATCTGATCGTGCACGGCACGCCGGCTGGTCCGGCGGGCGGGGCGACGGTTGCCACGCATATGGATCATCGCATCGCCATGAGCGCGCTGGTGCTCGGGCTGATCGCGCGGGCGCCGGTCACGGCCGAGGAGGCCGGCTTCATCGATACGAGCTTCCCCGGTTTCGTCGCGCTGATGAACGGCCTCGGCGCCGCCATCGCGACCGCGTGAGGCGGCGATGAGCGCCCCGCCCCGCCGCGCCGCCACGCCGGTGATCGCTATCGATGGCCCGGCCGCGGCCGGCAAGGGCACGCTGGCGCGCCGCCTCGCCGAGACGCTGGGGCTGCCCTATCTCGACACGGGGCTGTTGTACCGCGCGGTCGGCCGGCTGGTGCTGGACGCCGGCGCCGACCCGGCCGATCCCGATGCCGCCGCCGCCGCCGTCGCCGCGCTGGCGGAGCATCACCTGCGGCGGGACGATCTGCGCGGCCCGGCGGCCGACGCCGCCGCCGCCGCGGTCGCCTCCCTCCCGGCGGTGCGGGCGGCGCTGCTCGATTTCCAGCGCGGCTTCGGCGCCGCGCGCGGGGCGGTGCTGGACGGGCGCGACATCGGCACGGTGATCTTTCCCGATGCGCCGGTGAAGCTGTTCGTCACCGCGAGCCTGCCGGCTCGCGCCCGCCGCCGCTGGCTGGAGCTCGAGGCCAAGGGGATCGAGGCGCCGCTGGCGCGGGTGGAGGAGGAAATGCGGGTCCGCGACGCGATGGACGAGGCGCGGCTGGCGGCGCCGCTGCGCCCGGCCGCGGACGCGGTGCTGCTGGACACCACCGATCTCGATCCGGATGCCGCCTTCGCGGCGGCGCTGAAGGTGGTGCGGGAGCGGCTGGATGTAACTTGACCAGACCATTTGGTCTGGTGCATGGTCTCGGTTCGGCGCTAACCCTTCCTTCACCAGGCCGCCGCTATGACCGAGACCGTGAACATCTATGACGCCAAGACCCAGCTTTCGCGCCTGGTGGATCGCGCCGCCGCGGGGGAAGACATCCTGATCGCTCGCGCCGGCACGCCGGTGGCGCGGCTGGTCGCGCTGGAGCAGGCCGCGCCGCGCCAGCCCGGCCTGCTGCGGGGGCTTCAGGTGCCCGATGCGCTGTTCGCCCCGTTGCCCGACGACGAAGCCGCGCTCTGGGAATGACGCCTGCGGGCACGAAGCTGCTGCTCGATACCCACGCGCTGGTGTGGTGGTGGACAGACGACGCGCGGCTGCCCGCCGCCGCCCGCGCCGCGATCGCCGCGCCGGAGAACACCGTCCTGGTCAGCGCCGCCAGCGCATGGGAGATCGCCACCAAATACCGGCTCGGCAAATGCGCCGAGGTCGCGCCGCTGCTGGAAGAGTTCGAGACGCTGCTGCGCCGCTCCCGCTTCGCGCCGCTGGCGGTCACTTTGGGCCAGGCGCAGGCAGCCGGCGCGTTGCCGGGCCCGCACCGGGATCCGTTCGACCGCATGCTGATCGCCCAGGCCCGCGACCAGGGGGCGCCCGTGGTCAGCGGCGATCCGGTGTTCGCCGCCTACGACGTGGCGGTGATCTGGCAGGAACAGGACGCGCGCGCTGCCTCTTGACTTCCCTCACCCGCGGCTTATTCCCTGCGCCGGTGCACCGGCACTCACGTTCTCCCTGATCTTCACCCGGCCCGCGGGCAACCGCGGGCATGTCGTGTTTCGGCCCTCGGAACGCGCATTCCCAGAGACCG
The DNA here is from genome assembly GCA_021845555.1 of Pseudomonadota bacterium. GTDB lineage: Bacteria > Pseudomonadota > Alphaproteobacteria > Acetobacterales > Acetobacteraceae > JAJZVS01. The sequence continues at coordinate 2,572 of JAJZVS010000019.1, read as the reverse complement.
CTTCCGGCCATAGGCCAGAACGTCCGAAACGGAACAGACCCAACTCATGGCCGCATCCGCCTCCGTCCGCTCCTCCGAACCCACTTCCGCCGCGTTCGGCGACCATTTCATGGGCGAGAACTTCGCCTCCCTGCTCGATCAGACCCTTGGCCGGGATTCCGGCTTCGAAGGCTCGGTCGTCACCGGCCGCGTCCTGCGCCTGGACGACGACGCGGCCGTGGTCGATGTCGGCCTGAAGTCCGAGGGGCGCGTCGCGCTCAAGGAATTCGGCCCGCCCGGCACCAAGCCCGAGATCAAGCCCGGCGATCTGATCGACCTTTATGTCGAGCGCTACGAGGACCGGGACGGCACCATCGTGTTGTCGCGCGAAAAGGCGCGGCGCGAGGAAGCCTGGACCAATCTGGAAAAGGCGTTCGAGAGCACCCAGCGCGTCTCCGGCACGATCTACGGCCGGGTGAAGGGCGGCTTCACCGTCGATCTCGGCGGCGCCGTGGCCTTCCTGCCCGGCAGCCAGGTGGATATCCGCCCGGTGCGCGACATCACGCCGCTGATGGGCACGCCGCAGCCGTTCCAGATCCTGAAGATGGACCGCGCGCGCGGCAACATCGTCGTCTCCCGCCGCGCCGTGCTCGAAGAGACCCGCGCCGAGCAGCGCTCGGAGCTGATCCAGGGCCTCAAGGAAGGCCAGATCCTGGACGGCGTGGTGAAGAACATCACCGACTACGGCGCCTTCGTCGATCTCGGCGGCGTCGATGGCCTGCTGCACGTGACCGATATCGCCTGGCGGCGCATCAACCACCCGTCGGAAGCCCTGCAGATCGGCCAGCAGGTGAAGGTGCAGGTGATCCGCTTCAACCCGGAAACCCAGCGCATCAGCCTCGGCATGAAGCAGCTGGAAGCCGATCCGTGGGAGGGCGTCACCGCCAAATACCCGCCGGGCGCCAAATACAGCGGCCGCGTGACCAACATCACCGACTACGGCGCCTTCGTGGAACTGGAGCCGGGCGTCGAGGGCCTGGTCCACGTCTCCGAGATGTCCTGGACCAAGAAGAACGTCCACCCCGGCAAGATCGTCGCCACCAGCCAGGAGGTGGAGGTGATGGTGCTGGATGTGGACGGGGCGAAGCGGCGCATCTCGCTCGGCCTCAAGCAGGTCCAGCGCAACCCGTGGGAGCAGTTCGTCGAGGAGCATCCGATCGGCTCGGTAGTGGAAGGCGAGATCCGCAACATCACCGAATTCGGCCTGTTCGTCGGCCTGTCCGCGGATATCGACGGCATGATCCACATGTCCGACATCTCCTGGGACGAGCAGGGCGAGGCGGCGATGGCGCCCTATCAGAAGGGCGAGATGGTCCAGGCCAAGGTGCTCGATGTCGATGTCGAGAAGGAGCGGATCAGCCTCGGCATCAAGCAGCTCAAGGACGATCCGGCGGCCTCGGTGCTGGATACGGTGCACAAGGGCACGGTCGTCACCTGCGTCGTGACCGCGGTGCAGGCCAACGGCATCGAGGTGAAGGTTGGCGACGTGCTGGCGGGCTTCATCCGCCGCTCCGAACTCGCCCGCGACAAGTCCGACCAGCGCCCCGATCGGTTCGCGGTCGGCGAGAAGGTCGATGCCAAGATCACCGCGGTGGATCGTGCGGCGCGGCGCCTGCAGCTGACGATCAAGGGCAAGGAGATGGAGGAGGAGAAGCAGGCGATGGCCGAATTCGGCTCCTCGGACTCCGGCGCCTCGCTGGGCGATATCCTCGGCGCGGCCATCCGCCGGCGCAACCAGCAGGCGCAGACGGAGAACTGATCTCCGCGATCCTGGCGACGGGAAAAGGCCCCCGGCGACACCCCTCTGGGCTGTCGCCGGGGGCTTTTTTGTGCCCGCCATGACCCGTTCTAGTGGCAGGCAGGAAACCTCTGCTTTCACAAGGCGTTATTCTTGACGGGGCGGGCCGCCTCTGGCATCGTTGCAGGACAGGAAATGACGCCCGAGGGAGCGGACCAGAAGGTCCGGGCAGCCATCATGACCAAGTCCGAGTTGATCGCCGAGCTGTCCGCCGCCAACCCGCATCTGCGCGCCGCCGATGTCGAGCGGATCGTGGCCACCATCTTCGAGGAAATCGCCCAGGCCCTGGCCCGCGGCCAGCGGGTGGAATTGCGCGGATTCGGCGCGTTCACGGTGAAACGGCGGGAGGCACGCACCGGGCGCAACCCCCGCACCGGGGAAGCCGTGCCGGTGGACGAGAAATCGGTGCCCTTCTTCAAGGCCGGGAAGGAACTGCGCGAGCGGGTCAATCAGCCCGCCGCCAAGCCCATGCGGAGCGTGCGCGCCTGAGGGTTCGCGAACGACCGTCGGCGGTGCGCGGTCTTCGGCGAAAAGTGCCAGTGAGTCCGGCGCGTGTCCTTCCAGAGGTTGGTATCGCGCGCAGGGTCGGCGGGGCGGCAGCGTGCCGTTACTCATCGCGCAGCCGCCGCGCCAGCAGTTCGGCAATGGCGCGCGCCAGCGTCGTGCGCCCCTCCAGCAACGCCGCCACGGCGCGGCAGATCGGCAGGTCGGTGGCCCCCGCGCGCGCCACCAGCG
>JAJZVS010000377.1 GCA_021845555.1 Pseudomonadota bacterium | reverse complement strand
CCGCCCGTGCCTTCCGCAAGCGCTTGGACTGAGCGATGTTCGAGCGGATCCAGGTCATGCTGATGAAGGAGTTCCTGGAACTCCGGCGCGACCGATGGGCGATGTTCCGCCTGATCGTGCCGCTGCCGATCCAGATGCTGGTGTTCGGCTATGCCGCCACCTTCACCGTGCATCACGTGGCGACCGCGGTGCTGGACCTGGACAACAGCCAGGCGAGCCGCGGCCTGATCTCCCACTTCGCCGCCACCGGCCGGTTCGATATCGTCGATGTCGCACACCGGCAGAGCCAGATCACGCACGCCATCGACAGCGATCGCGCGGTGGTGGCGATCGTCATCCACGCGGGGTTCGCCAAGGATCTTGCCAACGGGCAGACCGCGCCGCTGCAAGTGATCGTCGACGGCACCAATTCCAACACGTCACTCATTGCGCTTGGTTATGTCGAGCAGATCGTGGCGCTCTATCAGGCCGAGCAGACGGCGCTCGCCTATCCCGCCGCGGTTGTCACCGCCGCGGTGCCGGCGGTGCAGGTGTCGCTGGAGCAACGTCCGTGGTTCAATGAAGGGCTGGAAGACACGTGGTTCTTCATCCCCGGCGTGATCGGCACCATCACCCTGTTGCAGGTGGTCAGCCTGACCGCCTTCGCGATCGTGCGGGAACGCGAGGTCGGTACCCTGGAACAGATCATGGTGAGCCCAATCCGTCCGGTGGAGTTCATCCTTGGTAAGACAGTGCCATTCTTCCTGATCGGGCTTGGTGACGTGACGCTGGTGAGCGCCTTCGGCATCCTGTGGTTCGGCGTGCCGTTCGTCGGCAATCCACTGGTGATGCTACTCGGCGCGTCGTTGTTCCTGCTCGCCGCACTCGGCCTCGGCCTGCTGCTCTCCACGCTTTCGCGGACGCAGCAGCAGGCGTTCGCGCTCAATTTCTTCCTGGTTAACCCGCTGTTCATCCTGTCGGGATTCGCGTTCCCGATTGCGGCGATGCCGGTCTGGCTGCAATGGTTCACCTACATCAACCCGCTGCGCTACTTCCTGGTGGTGATCCGCGCGGTGTTCCTGAAGGGCGTGGGGGTCGGCGTGCTGTGGCCCGATCTGCTGGCGCTGACCCTGCTGGCCGCGGGATTGCTGGGGCTGAGCGTGCTGCGATTCCACAAATCGCTCGATTGAGCGTTTGTGAAAGAATCCCCGCGGCCCGCGATTTTCCGAACAAGCAGCGATGATTTCAGAGGACGCTCTTTCACGAGTCCAATAGCCCTTCGCGCTCCGAGCGGCATGGCGCGGCGCCCTGAGCAGCACGGCAGCGTGCGGGCAGCGCCCGTAAGCGTTCATGGTGCGGGCGATGTGATGGCTGGAGGTGCCGGTGACCTCGGCGGGCTTGCGGCCCAGGCGGTCGCTTGCCTCGCACACCATCACCTCGAACGTGCCGGTTTTGGCACCCGACATCAGCCACCGGACGCCCCTGGCTAACCGGCTTCCGCCGCTGACGGCGAGGGCGTCATAGGTCGGAGCCAGGGTTCGGCCCTGCCGAGCGATGAAGCCGCAGCAGAACCCGAATGCATCCTCGATTGCGGCCGCGCGCCACGCGTCGGCGGAATACCGAGCGTAGATCATGGCACGAAGGGTCGGCCGGATTGCCTCGAGGCTGTCAGGCGACTCGGGGCAAGTCAGGCGACGTCCTTCGTCCGGCGGCGGGAAGCCGCCTCGCGGCCCGTTGCGTCACCGCCCCGCCTGGGGCAACAGCAGCCAGTAAGGACGCGTCTCTCGGGCGACCCGTGGCCCAACATGCCTCGGGTGGGACCCGCCGCCAAGGCGGATGAACACGGCCGTGGCCGGGAGAGTGCCGAGGCGAACCAAGCCCGTCACCCAGCAAGGAAGCACAGGATGGATATGGACCTCACCGGCAAGACCGCTCTCGTCACGGGTTCCACCGCCGGCATCGGCCACGCCGCCGCGCTTGGCCTCGCCCGGCAGGGCGCGAGCGTGGTGGTGAACGGCCGCACGCAGGAGCGCGTGGACGCGGCGATGGCGGCGATCCATGCGGCCGTGCCGGGGGCGCGGCTGCAGGGCGTTGCCGCGGACGGCACAACGGCGGAAGGCGCGGCGAAAGTGTTCGCCGCCGTGCCGGAGATCGACGTGCTGGTGAACAATCTCGGCGGCGTCTCCACGGTGAAGCCGTTCGCGGAGCTGGACGATGCCGATTGGCAGCGCAGCTGGGATCGCAACGTGATGAGTGCCATGCGCTTCACCCGCCACTATCTTCCTGGCATGCGGGCGCGGGACTGGGGCCGCGTGGTTTTCGTCGCGTCGGAATCGGGCGTGCAGATCCCGGTCGAATTCGTGGATTACGGCGTCGTGAAGGCGGCGGTGATCGCGCTCGCGCGCGGCGTGGCGGAGGGGCTGACCAACTGTGGCGTCACCGCCAACGCCGTGCTGCCGGGCCCTACCCTGGCCGAAGGCTTCAGTCGGAGGCTCACGGAGTCCGGGCAGACGGAGGCGGAATTCGCGAAGGGCTTCTTTGCCGACCGCCGGCCGACCTCCCTGCTCAAGCGCTTCACCAGCGTCGACGAGGTCGCTTCGATGATCGTCTATCTCTGCACGCCCGCCGCCTCGGGCACCCACGGCGCGGCGCTGCGTGTCGACGGCGGCGTGATCAAGAGCGCGTTCTAGTGTGTCGATCCCAACGTATGCGTCCGTCATCGGTGGCGGGAGCCGGAACTTGCGCTCGACACGGTCACGGACAGTTCGCGCCACCGCGCCCGTGAATCCGGGGGCTCGACCCGCTTCGACCCCCCGGCGCACACTGCCGCCATGACCGCCTCGCCCCCGTTCCGCCTTGTCCTCAACCCGCATCCCGGCGTGCCGGGCGTGGTGGTGCTGCCCGCCGCCGGCTTTCGCCGCGCGAAGGCGGCGATCCAGGCCTGGGACGGCTATGCGCCCACGCCGTTGCGCGATCTTCCCGCGCTGGCCGCCGGCGCCGGCGTGGCCGCGGTGCGGCTGAAGGACGAGGCCGGGCGCTTCGGCCTCGGCAGTTTCAAGGCGCTCGGCGGCGCCTATGCGGTGGCCCTGGCGGTGGCGGCGGAGCGCGACCGGCGCGGCGTGCCGGCCTCCGGCGCGACCGTGACCTGCGCCACCGACGGCAACCACGGCCGTGCCGTCGCCTGGGGCGCCGCGCGCGCCGGCTGCCGCGCCGTGATCTACGTGCATGCCACCGTGAGCCAGGGCCGGGTGGACGCGATCGCCCGTTTCGGCGCCGAAGTCCGCCGCGTGCCCGGCACCTACGACGATGCGGTGCGCGCCGCCTCGGCGGAGGCCGAGGCGCAGGGATGGACGGTCGTCTCCGACACGTCCTGGGCCGGCTACACGGAAATCCCGCGCGCGGTGATGCAGGGCTACCGGCTGATGGCCGACGAGGCGGCGGACCAATGGGCCGGCCCGCCACCCACGCATGTCTTCGTCCAGGGCGGCGTGGGCGGGGTGGCCGCCGCCGTCTCGGTGCAG
>JAJZVS010000376.1 GCA_021845555.1 Pseudomonadota bacterium | reverse complement strand
GCCGCCATCGAGCGCGTGAACAGGCGCGATGCCAAGGCAGAGCGCCGACAGCACGACCGCCGCACGCAGGCAAAAAGAGAAGACTCGCGTCATCACGGCTCCGAATCGTGCCCCACGGTCGCGACCGCGGCCAGAGTGAGGATCGGTCCGAGCATGCCGGAGGTCGCGAGATAACGCGGCTCCCAGACCGGATGGAACTTGCTCTTGAAGCTGCGCAATCCGCGGAAGCTATAGAGGCGGTTGCCGTAGCTCCACAAGAGGTGCCCGATGCGGTGCCAGAACGACGCAAGGATCCCCGGCGCCAGCCCCGACAACGGCGCCATCCCGAGGCTCAGGCACTGGAAGCCGGCGGACCGCAGATGCAGCGCCAGCTGGGTGAACAGGAACTCCATCGCATAAGACGAGGCATCCGGCACGTGACGCATCACCCCGACCGTCGCATCCGTGCGCAGGTCGGTCGTCATGAAGGTCGCGAAGGCGACCGGGCGGCCGGACTGGCACACGAGCATCACCGATTGGCGCGCCAGGTAGCCGGCGTCGAAGGCAGCGACGGAAAAGCCTTTCTCGCCGGCACGACGGCTGCCCAGCCAGGCATCGGAAACCCCCTTCAGGACGGGCAGGATCGCGCCGACGCCCGCGGCGTCGAAGACCTCGGCGGTCAGACCGTCGCGCGCCCCGCGCTTCAGCGCGTAGCGCAGATGCGACATGCGCGCGCCCTCCAGGCGGAAATCGGCCAGGGTGATGCGGGCCTCCTCGCCCAGCTTCACGAGGGTGAGTCCGGCTTCCAGATAGAAGGGCAGCGCATCGGACCTTACCTGATAGAAGGCCGCGCGCCCCGCATGAGCCTGCGCGACCGCGATGAAGCGGGTGATCAGTTCCGGCCACTCCTCGCGCGGGCCGACCGGATCGTGCAGCGCCACCCAGTTGCGCCCGTGCTTGGCGTACATCAGGAAGGTGTGCCGCGAGTCGGAGAACAGGAAGCTCTTGTCGCCCATCATCGCGAGCATCGCATCGCTGCGGTCCTGCCCGCGCACGATCTGTTCCGCTTCGTGCAGATCGGCCGGGGTGGGCTGCGCGGCCCGGCCCGGCGCCAGGCGCAGCATCTGCCACAGCGCGATGCCGGCGGCCAGCAGCGTCGCGGCCACCGTCCCGCGCAGCGCGCGCGAGGCCTTGTCATCGAACTCGAACTGCCACCAGAGATCGTTGCTGTAAGGCACGTGGCGGAAGGCGAAGAACAGAACCCAGAACGCCACGCTCAGGACGATCGCGACCGAGGCCAGGGCGCCGGGCGAAAGCGGCCGCGCGAACAGCGAGGCCTGACGGTTGAAGCGAGGCCGGGTGAGCAGCAGCATCAGGATCAGGAACCCGAGAACGCCGGCCTCGATGAAAGCGAGCCCCTGGGCGAGCGAGACCGCGAGTCCGATGACCGCGAGCGCCAGCGCGAGCCACCAGGCCGCGTCCAGGCGGAAGAACAGGCCGCGCGCGACGAACAACAGCAGCACGCCGGCGAGGCTGCCGATGAGATGCGAACTCTCGACAAGCCACAGGGGCACGATCTGCGCGAGCACCGCGAGGCGCCCGCCGAATGCCGGCGTCGCGCCCGAGATCACCAGCATCATGCCGATGGCGAAGGTGATCACGGCCAGGAACATCGGCAGAAGCTGCGGCCCTTTCGCGACCGCCTCGGCCGCCTTGGGCGCCAGCCGCGCGAGGAGCCCGCGCATCTCGAGCCCGGCCAGCAGCGCCGTGGCGAGCAGCAGCGGCAGGACAAAGTAAACCGCGCGGTAGAGCAGCAGCGCCGCGACGATCGCGCCGGCCGGTGCGCTGTGGCCGAGCACCAGGACGATCGCCGCCTCGAACACGCCGATTCCGCCCGGGGTATGGCCGATCACGCCGAGCAGCAAAGCGGCGGTGTAAACCGCCATGAAGCCGCCGAAGCCGATCCCGGTGGCCGGCAGCAGCACCCAGAGGCACAGGCCCGCGCCGAGCACGTCGATCCCGACCAGCGCAAGCTGGGTCAGCACGAAGCGCCGGGCGGGCCATTCCAGAACGAACCGGCGCAGGCGCAAGGGCGGACGATCGGGGCGGCAGAGCACGATCGCCGCGAAAGACACCGCCAGCGCCGCCGCCCCGATGCTGCCCAGGAGCGGGGCGGAAAGCCCGGTGACGCGATGCAGACTCGGCGCCGTCATCAGCAGGCCCAGCCCACCGAAGGCGATCAGGCCAAGCGCGAAGGTCGCGCCCGTCAGGATCATGAGCTGCGCAATCTGGCCCGGCCGCGCCCCGCCTGCCCCGAACACACGGTAGCGCACCGCGCCGCCGGTCAGCGTGCCGAAGCCGACCGCGTTGCCGAGGGCCGAGCCGGCAAAGGCGCCCACCCAGATCGTGGACCTGGGAACCGCCGCGCCCAGATAGCGCAGGGCCACGACATCCCGCCGAACCAGGGCCACGTAGCTCAACCCGGTCGCGAGCAGCGCTTCCAGCAGAAGGCGCGCCGGGACATGGCGCATAGCGCGGACGACGGAATGGTAGTCGAAGCGCGTCGACAGATCCTGCGCCGCCCACAGCAGCACGGCACAAAGACCGAGCGCGGCTGCGGGCACGACCAGGCGACGGAGATCGAAGCGCGGGGCTTGCGACCCGCCAATCGCGGCCTCGGGCGATAACCCGGGCTGGCGGTCGTGCTTGGACATTTTCATTGTTCTGCGTGTGACGGCGGCGCGGTACGATCGGATTCAGCGAGCCGCGATGTTGCCAGCGCCGGCCCGAGGCCCTGTATGTCCAGGATTGACGGCTGTCACATGACAAAATTGCAACCGAATCGTGGCGGGCGCCGAAGGCGTCCCCGTGTCCCGCCCGTGCGGGGAGATCGACGATCGGGTGCAGGCCCTCCTCACCCGCCCGATCGCGGGCGAGTGGCCATACATCTGGCGCGATGCCAGCTGCGTCAAAGCCCGACGGGGGAACCACATCGTCTCCGTCGCGGCGATCGTCGCGGCCGGCGGGAACCGCCCCCCCACCGCCTTGCACGATCGCTGGCCACCCCGCTGCCCCCATGCTAGCGTCTCCTCGCGGAGCTGCCCGGTGCGTCAGGTACTTCATCCCCGGGGCCAGTAAGCATCTCCCTCGGGAGCTGGCTCTGTCGGGACCGTGGTCCCGGTATCCGGCGCCCACCTGCACACGCAGGCTCTGGGAGGATGAGACGCCAACGGCCAGGGCGGCCCCGCACCCTGCATCCCTGGAGGAATCCCCTGGGCCCGCGCCACGCGAGCCGGGCCGCGGGAAATTGGAACCCGCCCATGGCACTACCCGCTCCCCCGCCGTCGGCCTCGGACCCGCTGGCGGACGCCAAACGCCAGGCGCGCGCCCGCATGATCGCCTTGCGCGACAGCTGGGACGCCGCCCAGCGGGACGCCGCCGGGGAGGCGGTGGGGCGCATCGTCCTGCGCGAGTGCCCGCCGCGGCCCGGCGCCGTGGTGTCCGGATTCTGGCCGATCGGCA
>JAJZVS010000375.1 GCA_021845555.1 Pseudomonadota bacterium | reverse complement strand
GCTCCCGCGGCCCGGGGTCTATCCGGCCGCAGGGGTCGCGATCGCGGCGTCGATCCGCCGCAGCGTCTGGCCGCGATCGCCTGCCCCGAGCGCCTGCCGCGCCGCGCCGATGTCGGCAACCAGACGACTCCGGCTCTGCGTACCGGTCTGGCCTTGCGGCACCGAGCGGTCGAGCGCCCGGGTCTCCGCCATCTCCAGCGCCTGCTGCGCCTGCCCGGTGCGGCCGGCGATAAGCGCAGTCCGGGCCGCACGCAGATAGGTCTGCACCGTCGCGTCCGCCCCGACCGCCGGCGCCGGCAGGGTCGGTACGACCGCGTGCATGTCGCCCGGCCCGATATTGCTTGCCTTGTTGGAGCGCGGCAGCGAAGTGGCGACACCGGGGGTATGCCCCGCCCGGACGCCGGAGGCCGGAAGGGGCGCGGTCTGGCCCAGCGCGGCGAGGCTTGTCATGCCGGCCAGTGCGACGGCTGCGGCAAAGATGTAACGCATGGGAACGATCTCCTGGGGCCGCGTCAGCGGCGCGTCAGCGCGTGAAAAAGTCTCCGGCTTGCGGCGGAATGCCCGTTCGATTCATCGGACCCGGCGCGATTCCCCCTCGGCGGATGGATCTGGCTTCGCAGGCAGTCGGCAGAACGGTGCCGCCGCCGCGAGCAGGTTCGCATCCGGGGTTGGCTCAGGTCGCCGACAGCTTCCCCTTCTGCGACGGCGGCATCGGCGGGGGCGGTGCGCGCGTCGTGGTCGGTGCGGCGGATGGCTTGGCGGCCTTCGGTTTTTTCGCTTCCCGATTGCCGCGTTGACGACCTTTGGCCAAGGTTGGGACTCCTGCTGGTTCTGCTTCGTCGCCTGGTCACCGCAGGCTCGGGCCGCGGCGCTCTGCCGGGTAGGATCGGACGTCGGGGAGGCACAGCTGTCTTCGGACCCGCCGCGCGGTGCCGTCCGCTTCGAACGGGTGACCATCAGGTTGGGACGCCGGGCCGGCTTTGCAACGTCAGACCCGACTTGCCGGTGCCGATCGGCACGGCGCGGCGGGCGCCACCCGACGACGTGACCGGGCCCGCCGGCGGCGGCAAAGCTGGTGCCGGGAGCCGCGCATATCGCGGTTCGGGGGAGGCCGGGTCCCGCGCGCACGGCACCCCGTTCACGCCCGGGGCCTGCTCTCACGTTCGCGTGACGCACCTTGGTTCCGTTGTATGCAGGCGGCGTTCGGTTGGGCGGCGGCGGGCGGTGCCCCCGGCCAGTCCGAGTCGTCTCCGGTACGCAAAGGAACTTCCGCCGCAGATGGGGCCAGGTTCATCTGTCTCCGGAACCTTCTGCTGCAGGGCCGCTTGCCGACATCGGGTCGCCGCACGCGCGAACGGATTTGGTCTGGAACCCGCACCGGACCCCATCACGGCGGCCGTGCCCGACGCGCCCGCTCCGGCCTGCACGAGCACCGGGTTCCAGTCGTGTAGACCTGCACGGTCGCCCTCGGGGCCAGGAATGGTGCGTCAAGTCCGCGCCGCGCCTGGGTAGATTCCGAGTCTGTCGCGGCCATGATCGGGGTCATAGGATTTGGCATCCCGAACAAGATCGGGGCACCAGCCTCCCCAGGCTGGGCGGAGCAGCGGAGCGTCCGTCTTCCCCTCCAGGGCGGACCGTTTCGTATGGGTGCCGGGCCGCGCCGAGCATGTCCAAGCGCAAGCCAAAACTCGGTGCGCGAACCTTCCCCGGGTTCGCCACAGTAGCCCCGGTACCATCGCCCGCGCCACCGCTCCGTGCCCACCAGACGGAGGCGGCAGACGCCAGGGAATCCAGGCTTGAGGGTGCGGAACGATCGCACCGAGCCTGTCGGCGGTTAGCGGGGTTCCGCCATGCTCTGAGTATATTCCGAGCCTCCCGTGGCGCCGGCTGCCGCCCTAAGGTGCTGCCTGCTGCGCGGAGCTACGGCGCGGTCAGCGATGCGTGCCGGCGCCTGCCAGAAACCTGGGTGGCGGCGGGCGGAGTCTCTGTCCGTCAGACCGGCCAGGCAAGGGTTCTCCACCAAGAAAAGGTCGTTCGACATGAGCATCGCAAGCCTGTTTGCCGGACGCGGCGCCCGCCTGGGGATACTGATTCCATTCGCGGCCCTGCTGTGCGGTCCCTCGCCGGCTTCGGCCACCGCGTTCCTGGGATCGGCGCAGAGCTTCGCGGTCCTGGGCGCCTCCGGGGTGACCAATACCGGAAACACCACGATCTACGGAGACGTGGGGACCTACCCGACGGTGGGGATTACCGGTACGAGCACGATCTCGATCACCGGAAGCTACCACAACGCCGATGCCGTCGCGCAACTGGCGCAGACCGATTCCACCACGGCATTCAATGCGCTCGCGGCCCTGCCGTTCACGACCAATTTGACTGGTCATGACCTGGGCACGGTCGGCACGCTGACCCCCGGGGTCTATTTCTTTTCGTCGTCGGCCCAGCTGACGGGAACCCTCACCCTCGACTACGGCAGCACACCCAACGCGCCATTCGTGTTCCAGATCGGGAGCACGCTCACCACCGCCAGCGGTGCGGCTGTGGACGTACTCCACGGCGGTGCCAACAGCGGTGTGTACTGGGAGATCGGCAGCTCCGCGACCCTCGGTTCGAGCACGGCGTTCGCCGGCAATATCCTCGCCTCGAAGAGCATCTCCTTCGACAGCAGCGCATCCATCGTCTGCGGCCGTGCCATCGCTCTGACCGGTGCGGTCACGATGATCGGCAACACTATCTCGAACAATTGCGTCAGCCAGAACTTCGGCACCAACATCAGCGACTACGGCAGCGCCGGGTTCAGCGGTTCCCCGACCGGCGGCTCCACTTCGGTTCCCGAACCCGGATCGGCGCTGGTCCTCGCCATGGGCCTGGTCGGCCTCGCCACGGCGACAACGCTGCGCGCACGGGCGCGGTAGGCAGCCCGCCCCAACCCGGCGGGAGCCAACCTGCCCAAGGGCATGGCTCAGCGCGCGCCAATCCCAGGCAGCAACCCCCGCACCGTTGCCAACAGGATGCGCACATCCAGCCGGCGGCTGCGATGGCGCCGATGATAGAGGTCATAGGGGAGCGCCCGACCCGCGCCCTCGGCGAAGGCGCTGTAGGGATGATTGCCCTGCACCCATCCCGTGATGCCAGTCAGAACGTCGGTCCGCTCGTCGTAGCCGGGAATGACATCGGCGAGCGCGGGCGCAAAATGCAGCGGCGCGGACTGTTGCCCGCTCGGGTTCGTGTCGGCGCGCAAGACATGCAGCACCTGCGGGAACGCATCGATCCGCGCCGCGCGCAGAGACGCGCTCACCCCCGTGACGCGGGGGGCTTGTGCCGCCGCACAACACGGCCCGCCGCTCACCGCGTCCCGCCGCATGCCGCGGAACTTCAACAGCGTGAACGTCTCGCCATGGCTCCCGGCGCCACCCTGGGGATAGAAGACCGGGCCACGCGGTCCGAGCTTGATCAGACCCACGGCCATCAGCGTGACAGGCAGCGCCACGAGCAGCGAGGCGACACCGA
>JAJZVS010000374.1 GCA_021845555.1 Pseudomonadota bacterium | reverse complement strand
TTCCGATCTTGGGATGCGGCGCGTCCCGCCACCCTGTCGCCGGCGGTGATCGGGGGGATCATCCGCGGCCGTCTGGGCTTCGAAGGAGTGTTGGTGACCGACGATCTGGCGATGCGCGCGCTCTCGGGTGCGCCGGAAACGCTGGCGCTCCAGGCGCTTGCCGCCGGCTGCGACCTCGCGCTGTTCTGCAGCGGGGAGCCGGCGGCCAACGCCGCCCTGCTCGCCGCCTGCCCGGACATCACGCCGGATGGCGCGGCACGGATGGCGCGCGCGCGTGCCCTGGCCGCCGCGCGCCGGAGCGCCCTCGACCCCGACTCGCTGGCGGCCGAACGGGACCATCTGCTCGCCGCCGGCTTGTCCGCCGCCTGGCCGGCCGCGTGATCGCCCTCGTCACGCAGCTTGCGCTGGCGGTGGTTCCCGCCATCCTGGCCATCACCCTACATGAAGCGGCGCACGGCTATGCCGCGCTGGCGATGGGCGACGACAGCGCCAAGCAGGCCGGGCGGCTGTCGCTCAACCCGCTGCGTCATGTGGATCGCTTCGGCACGATCATCCTGCCCGGCTTCCTGCTGATCCTGCAGCTGCTCACCATCGGGCGGGTCGAGTTCATGTTCGGCTGGGCCAAGCCGGTGCCGGTCGCGGCCTGGAAGTTCCGCGACCCGCGCCGCGGCATGGCGGTGGTGGCCGCGGCCGGGCCGGCGATGAATTTCGCGCTCGCCTGGATCGGCGCGCTGCTGCTGCCGCATCCCGCCGTGCAGGTGGCCGGGGTCGGCGCCTATCTGGATGCGATCCTGGCCGCGCACCCGATCGTCGGCATGTTCCTGTTCTATTTCATCCTCACCAATCTGGTGCTCGGCCTGTTCAACCTGATCCCGATTCCGCCGCTGGATGGCGGGCGGATCGCGGTCGGTCTGCTGCCGCTGGAGCTGGCGCGCTCCTGGGCGCGGGTGGAACGTGCCGGAATCGTGATCGTGCTGCTGGTGGTGTTCCTGCTGCCGACGCTGCTCCGCCAGTTCGGCATCGCGTTCGATCCGTTCCACGCCGCGCTCAATTCCGTGCTGCCCTGGGCGCTGCGCTGGCTGCTGTGGCTGTCCGGCCACTCGGTCGTGGCGGTGGCGCATGAGCAGTTCCTCTGATCTCCCCGCCGATGCCGCCCCGGTCACCGCCGTAGCCGTCCCCGCGGCACCGACCGACTCGCTGCTGCTGCGGTTGGATGGGTTCGAGGGCCCGCTCGACCTGCTGCTCGATCTGGCGCGAGCCCAAAAAGTCGATCTCGCGCGGATCTCCATCCTGGCGCTGGTCGATCAGTATCTGGCGGTGATCGAGGGGGCGCGCCGGGTGCGCCTGGAACTCGCGGCCGACTGGCTGGTAATGGCGGCCTGGCTCACCTGGCTCAAATCCCGCCTGCTGCTGCCCGCCGAGACGGCGGAGGCCGAGGAAGCCGCCGGGCAGCTCGCCGACCGGCTGGCCGATCTGCTGGCGATCCGCGCCGGCGCGCTGTGGCTGAGCGCTCGCCCGCAGCTCGGCCAGGACGTGTTTCCGCGCGGCGCGCCGGAAGATCATACCGAGATCGACCGTTCGGGCCTCGCGCTGGATGTGCCGGGGTTGTTGCGCGCTTATCTGGCAGCGATCCGCCGGGGCGCCACGACCCGGCGCTACCGGCCCCGCGCGCTGACCGTCTGGTCGGTGAAGGACGCGCTCGGCCGGCTGGCGACGCTGCTCGGCAGCCTGCCCGACTGGGCGAGCCTGGAACGCTTCCTGCCGGAGACGCTGATCGGACCGGTGGAGCGCCGGGCCGCGCTGGCGAGCACGCTGCTGGCCGGACTGGAACTGGCCCGCGACGGCGCGCTGCGGCTGCGCCAGGACCAGCCGTTCGGGCCGATCCTGCTGCGCCGGTCCGCCGGGCCGGAACAGGAAGGCGGGTAAGCTTCCGGTGCGCGCCGTTTCCGCCTACAAGCCGGCGCAGCATCAGCAGGGAGACCGCGCGATGGCCACGAGCTTCGAGATGATCCAGGTGGAAACCCATGGCGCGGTCGGGTTGATCCGCCTCAACCGCCCGGCGGCGATGAACGCGCTGTGCGACCAGTTGATGGGCGAGCTCGGGGAGGCGGCGCTGGCGTTCGACGCCGATCCGGCGATCGGCGCGATCGTCATCACCGGCAACGAGAAGGCCTTCGCCGCCGGCGCCGACATCAAGGAAATGCGCACCCGCACCCATCCCTCGGCGCTGATGGAGGATTTCATCGGCGCGCGCTGGGAGACTGTCAGCCGCCTGAAGACGCCGGTGATCGCCGCGGTGGCCGGCTTCGCGCTCGGCGGCGGCTGCGAACTGGCGATGATGTGCGACATCATCCTGGCCGCTGACACCGCGCGGTTCGGCCAGCCGGAGATCAACCTCGGCATCATGCCCGGCGCCGGCGGCACGCAGCGCCTGACCCGTGCGGTGGGCAAGGCGAAGGCGATGGAGATGGTGCTGACCGGGCGGATGATGGACGCCGCCGAGGCCGAGCGGGCCAGCCTGGTCGCGCGCGTGGTGCCGGCCGATCAGCTGCTGGACGAGGCGCTGAAGATGGCGGCGAAGATCGCCGCGATGTCGCCGGTGGCGGCGGCGCTGGCCAAGCAGGCGGTGAACCGCGGCTTCGAGACCGGCCTGGCGGAAGGTGTGCGGGTCGAGCGCACCCTGTTCCTGCCGATGTTCGGCACGCCGGACCAGCAGGAAGGCATGGCGGCGTTCGTGGAGAAGCGCAAGCCGGTGTTCCGCCGCGGCTGAGCGCGGCGCGCGGCGGTCATGCCGGCGGCCTGCTGGCCGCCCGGTCGCGCGCGCCCCTTCGCACGGATCTGCCCGGCCCGACGCCGGATTGCCGATCCGGCGCGCGGCGGTTAAGCCCCGCCCATTCCGTTGCCGTCCAAGAGGTTCAGAATGGCCCCGAACGCCAAGCGCGTGTTCCATGTCAATCCGCCCGCCCACCCGATCTTCTTCGAGATCCTGGGCCAGCGGCCGGACATCCAGCTCGACCGGATCCAGGACGCGCTCCCCGCCGCGGCGATCGCGCGCATCCTGGAAGGCGCGCACGCCTACCAGATCGGGGCGACACGCGACGAGCTTCCCCTGCCCTATCACGGCACCGCCGAGTTGCTGGCGCGCACGCCGAACCTGCTGTTGGTCTCCTCCAACGGCGCCGGCTACGACACCGTCGATGTCGCCGCCTGCACCGCGGCGGGCGTCGCGGTGGTGAACCAGTCGGGCGGCAACAAGGAAGGCGTGGCCGAGCACGTGCTCGGGCTGATGCTCGCCCTGTCCAAGCGCATCGGCGAGACCGACCGGTTCATGCGCCGCAAGCGGGATATCCCGCGCGCCGCCTTCATGGGCCACGACATCCTGGGCAAGACCGTCGGCATCGTCGGGCTGGGCAATGTGGGATCGCGGGTGGCCGAATTGTGCCGCGGGCTGTTCCGCATGCGGGTGCTCGCCTACGACCCCTATCTCAGCGCCGAGCAGGTCGCCGCGCGCGG
>JAJZVS010000018.1 GCA_021845555.1 Pseudomonadota bacterium | reverse complement strand
ACCGACCGGCGGCGCGAGGGCGGGGGTATAGCCGCCCGCGGCGCCGGGCGAAAGGGGCAGGGGCGCGCCGCCGCTCACCCCGCGTGCCCGGCTCCCAGGCTCAGCAGCCGCGGCCCCAGCACCAGCAGCGCGGTGCCGAGATTGACCAGCCCCACCAGCAGCGCCGCGCGCGCGCCGGACAGCGCCAGGGCGTGCCGCGCCAGGAACCAGTGCAGCCACAGCGCATAGGCGGCGATCGCCGCGATCACCGCCACGCCGGCGGCGTTGTCGGAGAGCAGCTGCGCCAGCATCGGATAGACCACCAGCAGCAGCGCCGAGGCCAGCAGCGGGATCGCCCATTGGCACCAGTTCACCGCCGTGGCGTAGCGCAGCCACAGCTCCTGGCGTCCCCACCAGCGGGCCAGCTCGAAGGAGATCACCGGCGGGGCCAGCAGGGCGCAGAGCGTGCCGAGCAGCCCGGCGATCGCCGTCGCCCCGTGGCCGCCCGCGGCCAGCAGCAGGTAGCCCACCAGCGGGAAGGCGATCAGCGGCGCGAGGCTCGCCAGGAAGGCCTGCGGGGTGTCGCCGAACTGGCGCAGCCCCTCGGCCCGTCCGCGCGCCAGCAGCAGGACGCCGCGCAGGATGGTCTGCGCGCCCGGCCGCTGCCCGCGCAGCCGCCCGCTCATGCGCCGAAGCCGGCCAGCACGGCGCGATAGACCCGCGCCAGCGCCTGCAACTCCGCCACCGGCACGCGCTCGTCGGCCTGGTGCATGGAGGTACCGATCAGGCCGAACTCGGCCACCTTGCAGTGACGCGCGATGAAGCGCGCGTCCGAGGTGCCGCCGCCGGTATCGAGCCCCGGTTCCACCCCGGTCTCCCCGGCCACCGCCGCGCGCAGCGCTTCGACCGCCGGACCGGGGGAGGTGAGGAAGGACTCGCCGCTGATGGCGATGTCGATCTCGCCGCGCTCGGCATGCTGGGCGAGCGCGGCGCGCAGCCAGGCGGACAGCGAGGCGCCGGTATGGCGGTCGTTGAAGCGGATGTTCAGCCGCGCGCGGGCCGCGGCGGGAATGACGTTGGTGGCCGGGTTGCCGACGTCGATCGAGGTGAGCTGCAGCGACGAGGGTTCGAAGAATTCGCTGCCGGCATCGAGCGGCGCGGCGGTCAGCGCCGCCAGCGCGCGCACCAGCCGGTGCACCGGATTGTCGGCCCGCTGCGGGTACGCGACATGGCCCTGCGTGCCGTGCACGGTGATCGTCGCGTTCAGGCTGCCGCGCCGGCCGACCTTGATCACGTCGCCCAGCGCCGCGCGGCAGGTGGGTTCGCCCACCACGCAGAAATCCGGGATCTGCCCGTGCGTTGCCATCCAGTCGAGCACGCGCACGGTGCCGTCGGTGGCCGGGCCTTCCTCGTCGCCGGTGATCAGCAGGCTGATCGCGCCGCGTGGGGCCTTGCCGTCTCCCAGATGCGCGGCGCAGGCGGCGACGAAGGCGGCGATCGCGCCCTTCATGTCGCAGGCGCCGCGGCCATACAGCACGCCGTCCCGCACCGCCGCGCCGAACGGGTCAAACCGCCAGGGCGCGTCGCCGGCGGGCACCACGTCGGTATGGCCGGCGAAGCAGAGATGTGGGCCTTCGCTGCCGATCCGGGCGAACAGATTCTCGGTCTGGCCGTAGCGCAGCCTGGTCACGGCGAAGCCCAGGCGGTCGAGCGCCGCGGCCAGCACGTCCTGCGCGCCGGCATCCTCGGGCGTCACCGAAGGGCAGCGGATCAGCGCCTGGGCGAGGCCCAGCGGATCGCCCAGGTCGCTCAATCGCGCAGCAGTTCGTTGATCGACGTCTTCGCCCGCGTCTGCGCATCGACGCGCTTGACGATCACCGCGCAATAGAGCGACGGGCCGGGCGAGCCGTCCGGCAGCGGCCGGCCGGGCAGCGACCCCGGCACCACCACCGAATAGGCCGGCACCCGGCCGGTGAAGATCTCGCCCGTGGCGCGGTCGATCACCTTGGTGGAGGCGCCGATGAACACCCCCATCGACAGCACCGCGCCACGCTCCACGATCACGCCCTCGGCCACTTCCGAGCGGGCGCCGACGAAGCAATCGTCCTCGATGATGACGGGTGCCGCCTGCAACGGCTCCAGCACGCCGCCGATGCCGACGCCGCCCGACAGATGGCAGTTGGCGCCGATCTGCGCGCAGCTTCCCACCGTGGCCCAGGTATCGACCATGGTGTTGCGCCCGACATGCGCGCCGGCGTTGACGAAACAGGGCATCAGCACCGCGCCGGGCGCGATAAAGGCGGAGCGGCGCACCACCGCGCCGGGGACGGCACGGAACCCGGCCTCGCGGAAGCGGTTCTCTCCCCAGCCGGCGAATTTCATCGGCACCTTGTCGAACACCGGCGCGCCGCCGGGACCCGGCATGGGCGCCGAGTCGGTCAGGCGGAACGACAGCAGAACGGCCTTCTTGAGCCACTCGTTCACCTGCCAGCCGGTGGCGGTCGGCTCGGCGACGCGCAGGCTGCCGGTGTCGAGCGCGTCGAGCGCGGCCTCCACCGGGGCGCGCGCCTCGGCGCCGGCGGTCGGCGAGAGGGTGTCGCGACGGTCCCACAAGGCGTCGATCGCGGTCTGCAAGGCGTGCTGGGGCATGCGGGGAATCCTGACCTTCAGGCAAGGCGGGGGCTTCAGGCAAGGCGGGGGCTTCGGGCGAGGCGGGCGGACCATGAAGAGCGGCCCCGCCGCTGTCAACGAACGCCGGGCCGGCGCGCCGGCGGCGCGCGGATCGATCGCGCGGCGGCAACCTTTCCTTAGTCCTTACCACGCAGAAATGGCGCCGCGGCTCACCCCAAGCAACGGCGCCCATCATGGACGATGCATCGGCCCTCGTGGCTTCGCCAGGTCGCCCCGAGGCGGCAAGGCCCGAGGCGGTAAGACTCCCCGCGGCAAGATCCGCTGCCGCCGGCCTCGACCCGGAGCTCGGCCGGGCATTGCTGGACAGCCGCCAGCGTTGGCGCGATCTGGTGGCGCTGAGCGCGGATCTCGCGTTCGAGACGGATGCGGACGGCCGCTTTGCCTTCGTGATGCCCGATCCGGTGCTCGGCTGGCCGGCGGCGGCGCTGCTGGACCGCGATCCCGAAGCGCTGCTGGCGAACGGGGCCGGCGATTTCAATCCGTTCCGTGCCACCAGGCCGCTGCGCGGGCAGCGCGTGTGGCTGCGCCGGGCGGACGGCGGGGTGTCCTGCCTGATGTTCGCGGTGGCGCCCCTGCTCGATCCGGCGGGCCGGTCGGTGGGCACGCGCGGTCTCGGCATCGACATCACCGCGCAGAGCACGGCCGCGGTGCAGGCGGCGGCCACGCTGCGCCGGGCCGAGGTGATCGACCACATCCTGCGCCGCATGCGCGAGGAGGTGCTGGCGCCCCGGATGATGCGCGCCGCGCTGGAAGCGACCCGCAACGCGCTCGGCGCCGAGGGGGTGGCGGTGGTCAGCCTCGGCGCGACCGGCGTCGTGGTGCTGCACCACAGCGGCGGCGGCGCCGGCGGCGTGCTCGGCGACATCGCCGCCGCGCTCGATGGGCCGGCGGACCAGGTCAGCGTGTCCGTGGCGGCGGCGGAGGCGCGCAAGCTGATCGTCTGCGGCTGCCGTACCCGGTTCGGCGACAAGGCGGGGCTGGCGATCTGGCGCGCCGCGCCCGGCCGCGGCTGGGACGCGGAGGACCGCATGCTGGCCGCCGGCGCCACCTCCATCGTGCGCGTGGTGCTGGAGCATCAGGCGATCCAGCGGGAGATGGCGCGCCAGGCGCGCACCGACGCGCTGACCGGCCTGCTCAACCGCCGCGCCTTCCTGGAGGAACTGCCCCGGCATATCGAGCGGCTGGACCGGGAGGAGACGCCGGGGACATTGATCTTCGCCGATCTCGACAATTTCAAGTCGGTCAACGATCTGCTGGGGCACGAGGTGGGCGATCACGTGCTGTGCCGGACCGCGGCGTTGCTGCGCCGCACGGTGCGGCCGACCGACCTCGTGGCCAGGCTCGGCGGGGACGAATTCGCTCTGTGGTTGAACGGCGCCGACCACATGACGGCGGCCGAACGGGCGGAGGCGCTGCGAGTCGGCGCGCCGGACGAGCTCGGGGAGGTGGTGGGCGGCCCGGAGCCGCGCCTCAGCCTGTCGATCGGCATCGCCACCCGCCCGCCCGGCAGCCCGGAGGACATCGACAGCCTGATGCGCCGGGCCGATCTGGCGATGTTCGAAGTGAAGCGGGAAGGGCGCGGCCACTGGCGGGTCGCGCCGGAAGCCGCGCCATGACCGGAGGCGCGATCGCAGCCGCGACGACGGCCGAGGCGGACCGGGTGCGCCTCGGCGCCGCCTCCGGCACGCCGGCGGAGCAGTTGGAACGACTGGCGGCCGACCCGGCCGTGATGGTGCGCGCCGCGCTGGTGCTCAACCCGGCGATCCCGCCGGCCGCCGAGCGGGCGCTCGCCCGCGACCCCGATCCACGGGTGCGCGCGCTGCTCGCCCGCAAGCTGGCCGCGCTGGCCCCCAATCTTTCGTCCGAGGACCAGGGACGGTTGCAGCACCAGGCGCTGGCGACGCTGGAGATGCTGGTGGAGGACACCGCCGCGCAGGTGCGCGCGGCGATCGCCGAGGTGGTGCAGGCGATGCCCGATGCGCCGCGGGACTTGATCCTGCGCCTGGCGCGCGATTGCGCCGCACATGTGAGCGAGCCGGTGCTGCGCTTCTCCCCGCTGCTGACCGAGGCCGATCTGCTGGCGCTGATCGCCGCGCCGCCCTCGGCGGTCACGGCGCTGGCGATCGCCCGTCGCCCGGCGCTGCATGCCGACGTGGCGGATGCGATCGCCGCCGGGTCGGACGGCGCGGCGATCCGCGCGTTGCTCGCCAATGCCTCGGCGCAGATCCGCGAGGCGACGCTCGACGGGCTGATCGCCCGCGCCGCGGCGCATGTGGAATGGCACGAACCGCTGGTGCGCCGGCCGGTGCTGCCCGCGCGCGCCGCCCGCGCCCTGGCCGGGATCGTGGCGACCCAGCTGCTGGACGAGCTGGCCCACCGCGCCGATCTCGATCCCGCGCTCGCCGGGGAACTGCAACGCCGGCTGGAGGATCGCCTCGCGGTCGGCGCCACCGCGGCGCACGCTTTGACCGAGGCGTCGGCCGAAGCGCAGCGCATCGCCCGGTCCGGCCGCCTCACCGAGGCGACGCTGCTCGGCGCGGTCCAACGCGGCGAATCCGATCTGGCGGCGGCGCTGCTCGCGCTCGCCACCGCGATGCCGGGCGCGGCGGTCGCGCGGGCGGTCACGCTGCGCAACGCCAAGGCGCTGGTGGCGCTGGCCTGGAAGGCCGGCTTTTCGATGGCGGTGGGCACCGTGTTGCAGGTCGCGCTGGCGCGGATGGGACCGGCGGAGGTTCTGCACCCCGCGCCCCGCGGCGGGTTTCCGCTGAGCGCGGAGGAGATGCACTGGCAGCTCGACGCGCTGCGTCGCGGCGGCGGGTGAGCGGGCAGGCGCCACCGCGCGTGCCGTCGTTTTTTGCCGTTGCTTAACCGAACCGCGGTCTGATGCCGCGTGTCCTGATGGGGGTCGCCGTGTCAGCCAGTCGGCTCGTCAATCGCAACGTGATCGCCGGCGGCGGCCGGACCAGCATGCGGCTGGAACCCGAGCTGTGGGAGGCGCTGATCGAGATCTGCCAGCGGGAGGGCAGGGACGTGCACGCCCTGATCCGTGCCGTCGATGCCGCCCGCCACGCCGGCGGGCGCACCAGCGCCGTGCGGGTCTTCGTGCTGTCCTATTTCCGCGCCGCCGCGACCGAGGCCGGGCACGCCGCCGCCGGCCACGGCCCGCACGTCGCCCGCCGCGCGGCGTGATTCCCGTCCGGTTGCGCCGCGTTCAGTAGAACACCTCCGGCACGGAACCGAGCAGAATGGCCCCCACCGCCTCGAAATGCGCCTCGCGAGCCTGGATCTGCTGCGACAGCGTGTGCATGTCGCGGAACCGCCGCTCGAACGGGCTGCCGGGGAAGATCGCATCGATCCCCGCCGCCTTGTAGGTGAAATCCGCCGCCGCGACCGCGGCGGCAATGCTATGCGCGCAGGCCAGCCGCACCCGCGCCCGCGCCGGAATGTCGATCGGCGCCGTGTCCCCGGCGTCTTCCCAGACCTCGGCCAGCGTGGCGGTCAGGTAGGCGCGCGCGGCGCCGAGCCCGGCTTCCTGCCGGGCGAGGCCGGCCTGCACCACCGCGCTGTCGGCCAGCCGCTCCAGCCCGCGCGGGGTCTTTCTTGTGGCGAGATCGATGAACGCATCGAGCATGGCCCGCGCGATGCCGAACGCCACCCCGGCCACGCCGACCGCATACAATCCCTGCATGGTGAAGGCGAACAGCTTGCCCGGCTCGCGCCGCAGCGTGGGGTCCTCGCGGGTGCCGCTGAACGCCTCCGGCACGAACAGATCGGCGAGACGGTAGCCTTCCGAGGCGGTGCCGCGCAGCCCGACCACCTGCCAGTCGGCGATGCGCTCGGCCCGCTCGGCCGGAAACAGGAGGGTGCGGATCGCCGTGCGCCCGGCCGCGCCGCGCCGGAGCGTGCCGTCCGGCTCGACCACCGGGCAGTGCACCCCCATCCAGGTGGCCTGGCGGGAGCCGCTGGCGAAATGCCATTCGCCGCTGACGCGGTAGCCGCCCGGCACCGCCTGGGCGGTGGCCGCGTTCGGCGGTCCCCAGGCCACCACGGCGCGCGGGTCGGCGAAGATCGTGCGCGCCGTCTCTGCCGGCAGGAAGGGCGCGATCAACGCAGCGCTGTTGGCGACGAACACGTTCCAGCCGAGGGAGGCGTCGTGACGGCTGAGTTCCTCGACCGCGCGCAGATAGACCCAGGGCGGCAGTTCGTCGCCATCGACCGAGCGCGGCAGCAGCATCCGGCACATCCGCGCCGCATGCAGCGCCGACAGCAAAGGTTCGGGGATGCGCTGGGTACGCTCGATCGTATCGGCCGCGGCTTCGATCGCGGGGCCGAGGCGGCGGGCGCGGGCGATGGCGTCGCACTCGCCCCCTGTCAGCATCGTCATGCCTTCCCCCCAGCGTGGCTGGGAAGATGACAAGGCGCGGCGGTGGCGCTGTCAATGCGTCGCCCGCCCGGACCTGCGTCGGTCCGGGCGGGCGAGCGGGGCGGCGTCAGAGATGCAGGAAATTGGTGCTGGTCAGCGCGAGGTTGCCATGCAGATCGATCTTCATGTTGGCCGCCGACAGGCTCTCGCTGCCGCTGCTGGTGTTGACATAAACCAACGTGGTGCCGTGGGCGGACGTCCAGTCGATCGAGTGCGCGGCGAGCTTGCCCTTGCCCCCCACTTTACCGCCATACCCCAGCGTGATGCCGAGGCCGGTCAGGTCGATCGCATCGGTGCCAACGTGGAAGTTGGTGATCACATCCATCGCCGAAGCGGTGGAGTCGCTGGTGGCGCCATACAGGTAATGGTTGGCGCCGCTGCCGCCGGTCATGGTGTCGGCGCCCGCGCCGCCGGCAAACAGCAGCGCGCCGGTCATGCCGGAGCCGTTCAGCGTGTCGTTCCCCCCACTTCCGTAGATGAAGGTCGGGGTCGCGGTGTTGGCCGAACCGACCAGTCCCGCGATCTGGATGGTATCGCCGCTGCCGCTGCCCACCACCACCTCCAGCGGCGTGGCCGGGGAGGAGGTTCCGATCGTCGTATCGTTGGCGGTAAGAGTGAGCGCATAGGCGGTTCCGGTGCTGGACCCGGCGACACCGGACGCTCCGGTGGAGAGCGTCGCCTCGTTATTGGCGTCGGTCAGCGCGAAGGACGCGGCGCCGCTGCCGCCGAGCGTGTAGGTGTAGGTATCGCCGGCGGTGCCCCCGACTTCGGCGACCACCGCCAGGGCGTGGTTGGCGGCGAGACCGGTCGCGGAGCGCGCGGTGGCGAGCGCGCTGGTGACCGGGGCGATCGCCACCCCGGTGGGGGCAACAACCGACGGCGTCGGGGACGGCGAAGGGGATGGCGATGGCGATGGGGAAGGGCTCGGCGACGTGGTCCCCGAGCTCGGATTCCATCCGATCACGTCGAGCGCCGTCAGATCGGCGGCGGACACGGTGTTCACCACGCCGGAGTTGGAGAAGGCGTCGAACGCATCGTTGGTGACCGAGGACGCCCAGTCCCCGGCATCGCCGCCTGAGGTGGTGTTGAATGCCGCCAGGTTCGTGGTTCCGCCGTTGACGGAGAAATAGCCCGGTGTGGAGGCGGAGAAATCGCGCACGCCAGCGGCGGAATAGTGGAACAGGTCGTAGGGGGTATAGCTGTTCGCCGTGCTGCCCACCGTCGAACCGGTCAGCAGCAGGCGGCCCATCACCTCGCTCATTTCATGAATGGCGACGCCGTTGAAATCATAGGTTCCCGAGGCGACGCCGCTGGTGTCGCTGTAGGTGAACGGCAGCGCGTTCGAAAACCCGATATAGCCGTCAAGCGCCGTGCTGGTGGCGGACGCCAGGCCGAGCGCCTTCGCCTCGGCGGTCGTGGTCCAGAACGTCCCGTTCACCGGACTGGTGGAGGGCAGGGAGGCGACCGCGCTGGCGTCGGCGGAGGTGGTCGCGTCGGCGGTCATGGCGTTCAGCAGCGACGAATAGCTGACGCTGGAAAGATAGGACTCGCTCGACCCAAGCGTGTTGCTGCCGAGCGCGTTGCCCGCGACCTCCCCGTAGCCGACGTCGATATTGATCGTGACGGGATCGCTGAACTGGGTTTCGAGATACTGCGCCGCGTTCTGCACCGCGGTGGTGAAGCCGCTCGGCGCCGAGGAGACGCTGGAATCCCAGGTGATGTTGATCGTGAAGCCGGAGGTGGAGGTGGTGGTGGTCGTCGTCGTCCCGGAACTCGTGGTCGTCCCGCCGGGGGCGCTGTGCCCGCCCTTGGTCGCGTCCGGCGCGAACAGCACCGTCTGGCTGGCCGATCCGCTGGAATCGGGGCTGCTGACGCCCGGGCCGAGCGAGCCGCCGTGTCCGCCCGCGGCGAGCGGCAGGGGGAACTGTGCGGCCTGGAGATCGAAAGGATTGAAAGTCCCGTCCGGTCCGGCGCCGCCTTGTGCCCCGAAGCCGGGGTTCGTGTTGCCGGTCAGGCCGGTGGTTGATTTGTGGCCGAAAAGCATGGTCTCGCCCTTTTGCGGAACGCGGATACGTCCGCGGCTTCTGGGGCGGGAGGAGTTACAAATTGGTTTAGTCCGGGGGGCCGAGCCGGGCTATTGGTGCCCCGGGCGCGTCCGCGCCGGATCGGGGCCACACGGGCGGCCTGCGCAAGATTTCAACTTTCCGTGATCCGGCAGGCTCAGCCAGTTGTAGGTGTCAGGCAGTGCCGGTCGGGGTGTCCTACCGAACCGCTTGCACGGTCCGGTAGGGCATCGACGTGGCCGTTGGTGCGACCGCTGGCGCGGATCTTCGCATCGAGAGTGCCGACACCCCCTACGTCACCGCCGCCCGAGGGGCTATCGATGGGCGTGGTTGCGTAATTTATTGCCTGCGGGGCCGCGCACGCATCAGGACCAGGCCCAACAAGCCGACCGCCAGGATAGCCACCGAGGCAGGCTCCGGAACCGTGGCGCCTTGGCTGCCACCGCTTGTGCCGGTGGTGGTGCCCGCCAGGTTGGTCTCCGAGAACCCAGTTCCGTATTGGAAGCTGACGTTCGAGATGTCGGCGAGGACGAAGCTGCTCGGCAGGCCTGACAGGCTGAAGTCCACGGCGTTTTCAACGACCGGTGTCGAAGACAAGCCGCCGTTAAGGCTCACGCCCGTCGGGAGGATTTCGAAATTGGCACCATCGAGCGAGGCCGGGTTGTCGAGGTTAGTTCCAGCCAACCCGCCGTTGAAATTACCGATGTCACCAGTGAGCCCGGTGCTGAGATACCCCGAACTGGCGATGCCATAGGCTGCGGTGGGGCCGCCTGAGAAGCCGCCCGCTGAATACTGGTAACCCCATTCACCGTCTAGATTAGTGACCCCTGAGCATGGGCCAGGGCTGCACGAACTAGCGTTGACGATGCTCGAACCCGATGCGACTGACGCTGAGCTTGGCGTAAGCGTTGGTGCGCCCGAAATGTCGAAGAACAAGCCACTCAAGCCCGATCCAGGCCCGTAATTGCCTACCCCGCCACCAGAGGCGCTGACCGAAATATTGAGGCTCCCCCCCGATATCGAGAATACAGCGGTAGCCGTAGCCGATAGGCCCGCTGGGGTACCAGTTGCGCTGTACGTCACATCCGCTCTCGCCGGCATCCCCGACTGAGCAAGGAACGCAGCGGCCATGATCGGTAGCCACACGCCGGGTCTGAAGCGGCCGGCGCGAGTGGCCGCGGCATGGAATGTCTTATAGAGTGAACGGTGTCCCACTTTTAGCTCCTTCGATGCCGCCTTCGCTTCCGGCAAGCGTCCTGGCGACAGCGCAAGCCCGCATGTCCTGCGCCAATCCGCTCACTCAACCGATTGCGACCCTAACACGACTGTAACCGATTTGAAAGTGCTAAAAATAAGACAAGTGGCACATTCTGTATGTTCCACTCCATATTCTCAAAACAGCTGTGTAACTCCTTGCATTCGACTGCAAATCACGCCGCCTCGGCCGCGCCCGTTCCCTCGCGGTCCGCCGGCCGTCCCAGGGACGCCAGCCAGGTTCTCAATTCCCGAGACATCCCCAGGCCGCGTCCGGCATTCCGTCCGGCGCCCGGCCGATATCCGGCCTGGACCCGGCGCCGGACGGCGCGGCAGATTCCCTCGCCCGCCGCCCGCCGCCCGCCGCCCGCCGCCCGGCGCCGTCCTGCTGCGATCCCCCATGACCAGCCCCGAGGCCGAAATCGCCCGCCGCCGGGTTCCAGCGATCGTCTCTCCCCCGACCCCGGCAAAACGACGCTGATCGGGCATCTGCTGCGGGCGGGCCGACCCGGCTCGCCGGCGATGTCCTCTCCAAGGGCGAGCGCCGGCGCACCCGCCCGGACAGGATGCGCATCGAGCGCGAGCGCGCCATCTGGGTCGTCACCCCACGGCCGGGACCCTGGAATAGCGCCGCACGACAAGGGCTTCCCGGGGCAGAACGGGAGATGCGGGGCGTCGCCACGGCCTCCGGCCGCGCGCGGTCAGCACCTGCCTGGTACGGTCCGGACAGCGGCGATCAATGCCTGGATTCGGTAAGCAGGCGGCGCGTCACCGCCCCGCCCGCGTCGCCGGCTCTGCGCCCGCCGAATCCCGCCTCAGATCGGCAGCACCACCAGAATATCCACCCGCCGGGACTCCACCACCACATCCCGCCCGGCCAGCAGCAGCGCCCCGTCGCGCTCCACGATCCGGTCCACATACTTGCCGGCGGCGAACACCTCCGTGCCACCTCCCTGCATGGTGCGGTACAGCACGAAACTGCTGCGCACCGTCAGCGCCCCGTCCGCCGCGCGCGCGATCCGCGGCCGGCCGAGCAGGTGGCAATAGCTGTGCGGCTCGAAGATATTGGCGGTGCGCAGCGCCAGCACGCGGTCCTGCATCATCCCACGCCCCTCGCACAGCAGGATGCCGATCGGGCGCCCGGCTTCGTACCCGTCGCGCGGCACGATCCGATAGGCCGCGTCCTCGGTGAAGAACCCCGGCCAGTCCTCCAGCCGGTCGTCGTCCAGCGCGAAGGCGATCTCCGCCAGGAAATCCTCCACCCGCTCGCGCAGCGCCGCACCGATCGCGGCCGGGCCGATCTGATCCATCGGACGTGCCCCCTACCAGCCCATCAGCCCGCGATAATTCTGCCAGAACCCGCGGATCGCGGTCTCGGTGGCGCGCGATCCATCGGACGACGCGACATCCCGTCCGCCCATTTCCAGGAACGCCTCCCGATCCTCGCTGCCGCGCGTGCCGCGCTGGACGAATTCGTTGATGCAGCCGTCCTCCAGCGACACCAGCCCCGCCGCCCCGGTCAGGTTGGCCTGGCGCACCCGCATCGCCGTGCGTTCCGCGTCGTCGTCGGCGTAGCCGAGGTACATCCAGAACAGCTCGGTCTGGTCGATCCCGCGCGGGGTGAAGAACCGCACCGCCAGCGAATTGAGCGTGTGCTGGATGGTCAACGTGGGAAACACCGTCTGGATCATATGCGTGATGCCGTCGTCGAACTCGGTAAAGGCATCCAGCAGATGCGGTCCGTGCAGGCCGGATTCGTACTGCGCGGAATGGACGTTGGCGTATTCCGCCGATTCCCGCAGCTGCGCGCGCTTCGCATAGCTCAGGCTGTGGCGGCCGTCGTCGGACAGGATCATGCCGCCGTCCATGTCCAGGCGGTTGATCTTGAAGGTCGTGTAGAACGTGTGCAGCAGCGTGGCGTGGTACGAATCGCGCACGTTCTCGGCATACAGCTTCCAGTTGTTGTGGATGATCTGGCTGTGCATGCCCAGCAGCTTGTGCGGACGTGACAGGTTGCGCCGGATCACGCCGGCCGCGCCGGGGCCGAGGAAGGTCTCGATGTCGGGCGTCGCGTCGGAGAAGGTGCCGAACACCAGGCCGCAGAACGTGGTGGTCCGTACCGGTTCCAGCCGGTGCTGGGCGGGATCGAAATCCTCCGGCATGCCGCCCTTGCCGCGCAACCCGTGACGGAACGCCACGCTCTGGCACTGGCCCGCCAGATCGTAGGTCCAGGAGTGATACACGCAGGTCAGCGCCTCGGCGTTGCCCCGCTCCTGCAAGCACACCAGCGCGCCCTTGTGCGCGCAGCGGTTGACCATCGCGTGGATCGTCCCGTGCGCGTCGCGGGTGACGACGATCGGCGTCTCCCCGATCGTGCCCAGCCGCCAGTCACCGGGATTGGGGATGTCGATCTCCAGACACAGGAAATGCCAGAGCGGGCCGCGGAAGATGCGCTGCTGTTCAAGCGCGTGGATCGCCGGGTCGGAGAACACGCGAAACGGCACGCGGGTGACGCCGGCTGCGGGCCAGCGCAGGGACACCTCTGGGGCGAGGGCGACGGACATGGGCGTGACCTCCTGGGGGCGCCGCTTGCACCGGGGCGCCTTGTGTTGGGGTCACTGCACGCGGGCGGCGGCGAGGCTGTCAAGAGTGCCGCCGGGGCAGATCATGCCCCTGGAAGGAGCGTCACTTGCCCCGCAGTACCGCCTCCACCGCCGCCGCCACCGCGAACAGCCGCGCGTCTCCACCAGTCTCGCCCATCAGCATGAACCCGACCGGCGGTTCGCCCGCGCGGTGGCACGGCAGGCTGATCGCGCAGCGGTCGAGGAAATTGCCCGGCACGGTGTGGCGCAGGCACTGCATGTTCACCCGGTTGTAGTCGTGCACGTCGTCCAGCGCGTCGATCCGCGCCGGCAGGATGGGCACGGTCGGCAGCACCACCGCATCGAACCCCGCCGTGCGCGCATCGAACGACGCGATCAGCCGGGTGCGCGCCGCCGCCACGTCCAGGTAGTCGGCCGCGCTCATCCGCTCGCCGCGGCGGATGCGCGCCAGGATGCGCGGGTCGTAGCCGTCCGCCTTCGCGGCCAGCAGCGCGCGGTGCCAGGCGTAGGCTTCGGCCGCGGTGAAGCCGCCCTTGGCGTTCGCCGCCGGGATCGCGTCGAATTCCGGGAACCGCGCATGCACGATGCGCGCGCCCCCCGCTGACAGCGCCGACAGGGCGCGCGCGAATTCTGCCGCGACCTCGGGATCGATCTCGCCTTCCATTACGTTCGCCGGCACCGCGAGCCGGAGCCCCGCGAGCTCCGCCGGGGCTGGCGCGACCGGCGTCTCCCCCGCCAGCACCGCATGCAGCACCGCGCAGCAGCCGACCGAGGGCGCCAGCGGCCCCACCGAATCGAGGCTCGGGGACAGCGGCAGCACGCCGGCGATCGGCACCGTGCGCGCGGTCGGCTTGTAGCCGGTCACGCCGCAGAACGCCGCCGGCACGCGGCAGGACCCGCCGGTATCGGTGCCCAGCGCGCCGATCGCCATGCCGTCCGCCACCGAGACCGCGGCACCCGAGGAACTGCCGCCGGGGATCCGCCCGTCGCGCGGCGCATCGGCCGCCCCCCGCTCCCACGGCGCGCGCGGCGTGCCGTGATGCGGATTGAGGCCGAGGCCGGAAAAGGCGAACTCCACCATGTTGGTCCGCCCGATGGGGATGAACCCGGCGGCCAGCAGCCGCGCCACCACCGTCGCGTGCGCGGCGGCCGGCGGCGCGTCTTCCAGCACGCGCGAGCCGGCCGGCGTCGGCTCCCCCGCCACATCGAGCAGGTCCTTCAGGCTGACGGGGATCCCGGCGTAGCGCGAGGGCGCGCGGCCGGCGCCGCGCAGCGCGTCCATCGCATCCGCCATCGCCCGCGCGGCTCCGGCATGGACTTTCACGAACGCCCGTGTCCCTTCTCCGGCGGGATCGGCGATGCGCGCGAGGCACGCCTCGACGATCGCGCGGCTGGTGGTCTGCCCTTCGGCCAGGGCTTGGGCGTGGTCTTCGATCGTGCGCATATCCGCTGCTCCTGAGTTCGCGAGGAAGATGCCCAATGTCCGATGTCCCCGCCAAGCCCGTGCTGCTGACCGGCGCCTCCGGCGCGCTCGGGCGCGTGCTCGCCGCCCGGCTTGCCGCCCAGGGCTGGACCCTGCGCCTGACCGATCTCGCGCCGTTCCCCGATCCGCTGCCCCCCGGCGCCAGCTTCACGCGGGCCGATCTGGCGGAAGGCGTGGCGATCCTGCGCCTGGCCGAGGGCTGCGGCGCGATCCTGCATTTCGGCGGCGTCTCGGTCGAACGCCCGTTCGACGAAGTGCTGGGGCCGAACATCCAGGGCCTCTATCACATCTACGAAGCGGCGCGGCGCGAGCGGGCGCGGGTGCTGTTCGCCTCCTCCAACCACGCGGTCGGGTTCCATGAACGGACCGAGACGATCGATGCCAACGCCCCGTTCCTGCCGGACGGCTATTACGGCCTGTCAAAGACCTACGGCGAGCTGATGGGCCGGCTCTACTGGATGAAGCACGGGGTGGAGAGCGTTCTGGTGCGCATCGGTTCCTGCCTGCCGGCACCGGTGAACGCGCGCATGCTGGCGAGCTACCTGTCCTTCGGCGATCTCACCCGGCTGGTGACGCGCGCGGTGCTGGCCGAGCGTGTGGAGGTGAGCGTGGTCTGGGGCGCCTCGGCGAACCGGGCGATGACCTGGTGGGGCGCGGACGACCGCGCCCGGCTCGGCTGGGAACCGCACGACAGCGCCGATTCCTTCACGCCGGCGCTCGCCGACAAGGTCAGCGGCGATCCGGTGGAGGAGCGCTACATGGGCGGGGCCTATTGCGCGATCGAATACTCCCGCAAGACCTCGGCCTAGCCCGCCGCCTCGGCGGCCCAGCGCGTCAGTACGGCGCAGGCGGCGGCAAAATCCTCCAGCCGCATCGCCTCGTGCGGGTTGTGGCTACCGTTCTGGTTGCGCACGAACAGCATCCCCGCCGGCACGCCGGCCTGGGCGAACGCCACCGCGTCGTGCCCGCCGCCCGAGGCCATCCTCTTGTGCGCGATGCCCAGCGTGGCGGCGGCGCGGGTCAGCCCGGCCTGGACCTCGGCATCCATCGGGCTGGCCGCGCTGCCGGTTTCCTCCCCGAGTGTGAAGCGCACGCCGCGGCGGGCCTCGATGCGCGGGATCAGCCGGTGCAGTTCCGCGACCATGGCATCGAGACTGTCCGGCCGCACGCTGCGGAGATCGAGCTGGAACCGCGCCTCGCCGGGGATCTTGGTGAACCCGGCCGCCTCGGTCGTGGCGAGCACGCAGAAGGTGCAGACCAGCGCGTGCCCCTGGGTTTCCAGCGCCGCCCAGTGCGCATCCAGCTTGTACGCCAGTTCGGCCAGCGCGATCGCCGCGTCCTGCCGGTAGCGGCGCGGCGTGGCGCCCGAGTGGTTGTACTCCCCCACCACCCGCGCCGCGCGCAGCCGGCGCGAGCCGGGGATGCCGGTGACGATGCCGACCGGGATCGCCTCGGCATCCAGCACCGGTCCCTGTTCGATATGCACCTCCACATAGGCGGCGGTGTTGTCCGGCCCCAGCCGGCGCGCGCCCGCGCGCACCGCGTCCGGGTCGAAGCCCTGGGCACGCATGTGATCGGCCAGCGTGCGCCCGGTATCCAGCCGGCGCACGTCCAGCGCCGCCGGCCCCAGTCGCCCGAGCGCGGCATGACTGCCGAGGTAGGAGGTGGGGAACCAGGCGCCCGCCTCCTCGGCACGTATCGCCAGCACGGTGATGTCGCGCGCGGGGACGAAACCGGCCGCCTGCATCCCGGCGACCGTCGCCAGCCCCGCCAGCACGCCGGCGGCGCCGTCGAAATTGCCGCCTTGCGGCACCGAATCGAGATGGCTGCCCAGCACGATCCGCTTCGCCGCCCGGTCGCGCCCGGGCAGGGTCATGTAGAGGTTGCCGGCGGCGTCGATGTCGGTTTCCAGCCGCAGCCCCTCGGCGGTGGCGCGCACCAGATCGTGCGCCGCCTGCTCGCCCGGACCATAGGCTTCGCGGGTGATGCCGACGCCGTCGTAGCTGCGCTCGTGCAGCCCCTCGAACAGCCGGGCGGCCAGGGCGACATCGGGGGTGAGGTTGGGGCGCATCGCGGACTCCGTGCGGGAAGACTGAGCGTGCCGCGCGGTTCGGCCTTCCGCAACCCGGCCAGCTTGTCCATAAAGGACGGGAACAGGGAGACCGCAGCGGTGTCGCAGTGTGACCGCCGATCGAGGGGACATGGGCGCGCCGCGCGCCCCGCCATCACATGGGGCAGCCGATGAGGCCGCGCCTGGTGGTGTCCGCGCTGCTCCCGGCGGCGGTGACCGATCGCGCGCGGGCGGAGTTCGACGCACTGGTGCACGAGGGCGCCGACGACATGACCCAGGCGGAGGCGATCGCGGCGGTGCGCGCGCACCGCGCCGAGGGCCTGCTGCTGGTCAACACGTTGCGGCTCGATGCCGCGACGCTCGCGGCGCTGCCGGCGGACCTGCGCGTGGCCGCGACGTGCAGCGTCGGCTTCGATCACATCGATACCGCGGCAGCGCGGGCGCGCGGGTTGATCGTGACCAACACGCCCGGCGTGCTGGACGACTGCACCGCCGATTTCGCTTTCATGATGTTGCTGGCGGCGGCGCGGCGCGCACACGAGTACGACGACATCATGCGCGCGGGCTGGCGCCGGCGCATCGGACAGGGCGATCTGCTGGGCGTGAAGGTCTCCGGCCAGACCATCGGCCTGCTTGGCATGGGCCGCATCGGCCGGGCGATGGCGCGCCGCGCGCGCGGCTTCGACATGCGGGTGCTGTACCACGCGCGCAACCGGCTGCCGCCGGCGCTCGAGCAGGGCGCCACCTGGTTCAGGGATCTGCGGGAGATGCTGCCGCAGTGCCGCTTTCTCTCGCTGCACGCGCCGGCAACCCGCGAAACCGACCGGATCATCAACGCCGGGACCCTGGCGCTGCTGCCGCGCGGCGCGGTGCTGGTGAACGTCGCCCGCGGCGGCTTGGTCGATGAGGACGCGCTGTATGACGCGCTCACCTCCGGCCAGTTGTTCGCCGCCGGTCTCGACGTGTTCCGCGCCGAGCCGGACTTCGACCTGCGCTTCGCCGCGCTGCCGAACGTGATCCTGTCGCCGCATATCGGCAGCGCCTCGGTGGAGACGCGCAACGCGATGGGCTTTCGCGCGCTCGACAATATTGCCGCCGTGCTCGCCGGACGCGGGCCGATCGATCCTCTCTGGAGCTGACATTCCCATGGCCAAGCCGGTCCTGCTGATTACCCGCCGCCTGCCGCCAGCGGTGGAAGCGCGTGCCGCCCGCGACTTCGATGCCCGGTTCAATGCGGAGGACACGCCCCGCTCCAGCGCCGACGTGATCCGCCTGGCCGCCGGCGCCGACGCGGTGCTGTGCTGCCCCGCGGAGAAGCTGGACGCGGCGACGATCGCCGCCTTGCCCGCCGGCGTGAGGGCGATCGGCACGTTCAGCGTCGGCTTCGATCATGTCGATGTCAAAGCGGCGGCGGCACGCGGCATCGCGGTGTGCAACACGCCCGACGTGCTGAGCGTCGCCACCGCCGAATGCGCGATGCTGCTGATCCTTGCCGCGGCCCGCCGTGCCCCCGAGGGCGAGCGGATGCTGCGCGCGGGACAGTGGCAGGGTTGGGCGCCGACGCAGTTGCTGGGCACCCAGGTGTCCGGCCGGCGGCTCGGGATTCTGGGCCTGGGGCGGATCGGGCGGGAACTCGCGCGCATGGCGCGCGGCTTCGGGATGGAAGTCCACTACCGCGACCAGCAGCGCCTGCCGGCGGCGCTCGAACAGGGTGCGGTGTTCCACGCCTCGGACGAAACGTTCCTGCCGGTCTGCGACGTGCTGTCGCTGCATGCACCCGGCGGCGAGGGCACGCGCGCCTGGCTGAACGCGGAGCGGATCGCCCGGCTGCCGAAAGGCGCGATCGTGGCGAACGCGGCGCGCGGCAGCCTGATCGACGACGCGGCGCTGATCGCCGCGCTGCGCTCGGGCCAGGTCGCCGCCGCCGGTCTCGATGTCTACAACAACGAACCGAAGCTGCACCCGGAGTATGCGACGCTGGAAAACGTGGTCCTGCTGCCGCATCTGGGCAGCGCGACGCGCGAGACCCGCGACGCGATGGGCTTTCTGGTGCTCGATGGCATCGCCGCGCTGCTCGGCGGGCGCACGCCGACCAACGTGGTGCGCGGCTGAGGGCGCCGGCCGCCGGTATCACTCCGCCGCGCGGCCCTCGTCGCGGCCCAACTGGCGCCGCCCGTGCGCCAGTTCGGTGACGATCCCATGCAGCGTGCGCAATTCCTGCTCGGTCACTTCGCCGCGCTGGAACAGGTGGCGGATGTTGCGCACCATGCCGGGCCGCTTCGGCAGGTTGCGCAGGAACCCGCAGGCGTCGAGCTCCGCGGTCAGGTGGCCCAGGAAGTTCTCGAGCTCGCCCTTGGTCGCCACTCGCGCTTCGTTGGTCATCAGCGTGCGCGGCGGCGTGTCCTCGGTCGCGGTCCACCATTCGTAGGCGAGCACCATCACCGCCTGCGCCAGGTTGAGCGACATGAACGCCGGGTTCAGCGGGTAGCGCACCAGCGCATCCGCTTGCGCCATGTCGTCGTTGTCGAGACCGGCGCGTTCCGGGCCGAACAGCAGGCCGGTGCGCAGGTCGCGCGCGCAGATTTCGCGCAGTTCGGCCGCCGCGCCGCGCGCGGTGAGCACCGGCTTCACGATGTGGCGCGGGCGCGGGCAGGTGGCGAAGACGTGGTGCAGGTCGGCCACCGCATCGGCCACGGTTTCATGCAGGGTGAGCGCATCGA
Source organism: Pseudomonadota bacterium (assembly GCA_021845555.1). Lineage (GTDB taxonomy): Bacteria > Pseudomonadota > Alphaproteobacteria > Acetobacterales > Acetobacteraceae > JAJZVS01. The sequence continues at coordinate 10 of JAJZVS010000018.1, read as the reverse complement.
GGATGCGGTC
>JAJZVS010000373.1 GCA_021845555.1 Pseudomonadota bacterium | reverse complement strand
TCCGGCAGAGACGCCCCCGACCCGGCGCCGGATTCGACCGCGACGGTCAGACCCAAGCCGATCAGGCGCTTCACCGTGTCCGCCGACGCGGCCACGCGCGTCTCATGCGCGCCCCGCTCTTTCAGCACCGCCAGGCGCATCCGCTTCGCCCTCCATCATCGATGGGCCGCACCATGCGCGCAGGGACGCTGCGGTGCAAGGCAGGGCGCCGCCCGCGCAACGTCCGCGCCAAAGGGGAGGGGGTGATTCCGGGACGGCTCAGCGGCCCGCCGACCAGGTGCCGTCGATCGGCAGCGCCGCACCGTTGATGTCGGCCCCGTGCGGGCCGCACAGAAAGGCCACCAGCCCGGCGACGTTCTCCGCCGCGACGAACCGGCCGGAGGGTTGGCGGGCGCCGAGGAACCGCGCCTCGGCCGCCGCCCGGTCGATCCCCTCGCGCGCGATCTCGGCTTCCAGCCGCTGTTCGATCGCCGGGGTCAGTACGGTGCCGGGGCAGAGCGCGTTGCAGGTAATGGCGGTTTTTGCCACTTCCAGCGCCACCGCGCGCGTCAGGCCGATCAGCGCGGTCTTGGTGGTGACGTAGTCGATGCGGTTCACGGTCGCGAACAGGCCATAGACCGAGGCGAGGTTGACGATCCGGCCCCAGCCGGCACGCCGCATGCCGGGTAGCGCGAGGCGGATGGCGTGGAACGGGGCCGACAGGTTCACCGCCAGCGCCGCGTCCCAGCTTTCCGGCGCGAACGCCTCCACCGGGGCGAAGGAGCGCACCACGGCGTTGTTCACCAGGATGTCCGGCCCGCCGAGCGTCTCCGTCGTGTGGCGGAGCAGGGTGGCGATCTGTTCGGGGTCGCGCAGATCCGCGCCATGATGGTCGACGCGAACGCCGGTTTCCGCGCGCAGCTGCGCGGCGCGTTGCGCGCGCGTGGTCTCGTCGGCAAGGCCGTGCAGCATCACCGCGCAGCCCTGCGCGGCGAGCGCGCGGGCCACGGCGAAGCCGATCCCGCCGAGTGAGCCGGTGACCAGCGCGGACTTGCCGTGCAGCATGGACGCCTCCCGCGTTGCTTCGGTGCGCCCGGCCGTCGCGACGACGGCCGGCGTTCCGGGCAGGGTGCGGCGCCGGGCGGGGGCCGGCAAGCGCGGGCCGCGGCCCGGGGGGCGGATCAGCGCGCGAGCGTCCCGGTGCCGCCGGCGGCGGGCGGCGCCAGCATGGCATCGAGCCGCCGGCCGAGCGCGCCGGCGACCAGCGGCACCGCGGGAGCGGCCTGCGGGGACGCGGGGGAGACGCCGGTCTGGTTCGCGGCCGAGGGGCCTGGCACGGTCCCGCAGCCGGCGATCGCGAGGACGGGGAACACCAACAAAGACAGGCGCCAGCGGGCGCGCGGACGGATCATCCGAGGTCTCCGAATCGTAAGACCTGCGCTGTAGCACGGGTCGTGCGCGCGCTATCGCCGGCTCACGAACAGTTGTTCCGGAGCCGGCGGATTTGTTGCTTTCCCGTAGCCGTTGCGCGCCGGCTTCCCGTGCCGCTACCGTTCTGCCGAGGGCGCGAGCCCACCGGTCGCGGCGATGAAGCCGGCGATCTCCGCGACCCCCTGGCCGGCGCGGACGTTGGCGAACACGAACGGCCGCGCGCCGCGCATGCGCTTCGCGTCGCGGTCCATCACCTCCAGGCTGGCGCCGACATGCGGGGCGAGGTCGATCTTGTTGATCACCAGCAGGTCGCTGCGGGTGATCCCGGGTCCGCCCTTGCGCGGGATCTTGTCGCCGGCCGAAACGTCGATCACGTAGATGGTGATGTCGGCCAGTTCCGGGCTGAATGTGGCCGCCAGATTGTCGCCGCCGCTTTCGATCAGGATCAGGTCGAGGCCGGGGAACCGGCGCGAGAGATCGGCGACGCCGGCGAGGTTGATCGAGGCGTCCTCGCGGATCGCGGTGTGCGGGCAGCCGCCGGTCTCGATCCCGAGGATGCGCTCGGGTGGCAGCGAGCCCGCGCGGGTGAGGAACTCCGCATCCTCCTTGGTGTAGATATCGTTGGTGATGGCGGCAATTTCGTATTGGTCACGGAATCGCTTGCACAGTGCATCCATCAGCGCGGTCTTGCCCGAGCCGACGGGGCCGCCGATGCCGACGCGCAAGGGACCGGTGGCATGGGTCATGTGCGGAACAGCCTGGTGTAGAGGGTTTCGTGGCGCATGGCGGCGAGGTCGGAGCGGAACGCCGCCGATCCGATATCATCCAGCGTGGCGGCGCGGGTCGCCGCGGCGACCTCGCGGATCGCGGGTTCCAGCGCGGCCAGCACGCGCAGCCCCGCGGACTGGCCGAGCGGCACAAGGCGCACCGCGGCCGAGATCAGGTTGGCGGCGAACGCCTGCAGATGCGCAGCGGCGAGGCCATCGGGATCGATCCCGTGCGCGCTGGCGAGCGCGCCGAGCGCGATCGGATAGGGCGGGGCCGGCGGCAGGTCGGGCGGCGACCACGGTGCGGCGGCGGCGGCGAAGGCGGTGCCGAGGTCGATCGTTTCGCTGCGCCGTTCCCGCGACGGCGCCGTGGCGGCAGCCAGTTCGGCCAGTTCGCCCAGCCGCGTCGGGTCGCCCGCCGCGGCGTGGGCGTGGCGCAGCAGGATCGCATCGGTGCGGCCGGCGCCGTGGCGCAGCACGTCTTCCAGCCAGATCAGCAGGCTCGGTTCGTCGGCGATGTCGCCGGCCTCGATGGCCCATTCCAGCCCGTGCGAGCAGGCGAAGGCGCCGGTGGGAAAGCCAGGGGACAACCAGGCCAGCAGGTGCAGCAGGCCGGATGCGGAGGCTTCGTTCGGATCACTCATCGTCATGGTGATGGTGATGGTGATGATGCGCCGGCGTCTCGCTCTGCGCATAGGCGCCAGGCTCGGGGTCGAAGGCCGCCGCGATCCGCCGCACCGTCCCGCCGAGCGCTTCCACCATGCCGGCGATCACGTGGTCGTCGCGGATGCGCAAGGTCCCGTGCAACACCTGCACCGGCAGGTGGCGGTTGCCGAGATGCCAGGCCAGGCGCGCGAGTTCCGCCGCATCAGCGGCGGCGATTTCCAGCAGGGGTTCCGGCCTGGCGCGCACGCGCACCACCGATCCGTCCTCGCATTCCAGCCCCTCGCCGTCGCGCAGATGCGCGGTCTGCGGCAGGTCGAGCAGCAGATGCGCGCCGGCTGCGGTGTGCAGGGTGATGCGGCGGCGGTGGCGCAGGTCGAAATCCAGCACCACGCTGTCTGTCTCCCGCGCGGGGTCCCAGCCGCCGGTCGGCAGAACGCGGTGCGCGCGCATCAGAACAGGAAATAGCGCTGCGCCATCGGCAGCACCGTGGCGGGTTCGCAGGTCAGCAGCACGCCGTCGGTGCGGACTTCGTAGGTTTCCGGATCGACCTCGATCTTCGGGGTGGCGTCGTTGTGGATCATGGAGCGCTTGCCGATGCCGCCGCGGGTGTTCGCCACCGCGATCAGCCGGCGTGACAGGCCGAGCGTGCGGCCGATGTCGGCGTCCAGCGCCGCGGCGGAGACGAAGGTGATGCAG
>JAJZVS010000372.1 GCA_021845555.1 Pseudomonadota bacterium | reverse complement strand
GACGAGAGCGACGCGCTGCTGGAGATGCTGTACGACCACGCCGAGACACCCGAATACCAGTGCCGCTTCAAGTGGCAGCCTGGATCGGTGGCGTTCTGGGACAACCGCGCGGCGATGCATCACGCGATGTGGGATTACTTCCCGCACAGCCGGCGCGCGCATCGGGTGACGATCTGCGGGGACAAGCCGTTCTACCGGGCGTGAGCGGGATGTCCGGAGTGCTCCCCCTTGCCGGCATCCGCGTGCTCGACATGGCATCGATCATCGCGGCCCCGGTCGCAGCCACCCTGCTGGGCGACTTCGGCGCCGAGGTCATCAAGATCGAGGAACCGGGGCGGGGCGATTTCATGCGCCGCGGGGCGGCCAAACCCGGCGGGCGCACGCTCGCCTGGGTGCAGGATGCGCGCAACAAGGAGTCGATCACCCTCGATCTGCGCCAGCCGGAAGGGCGCGACGTGCTGCACCGGATGTTGCCGCTGTTCGATGTGGTGGTGACGAATTTCCGTCCTCCCACGCTCGATGCCTGGGGGCTCGATCCGGTGGGGCTGGTGGCGCGCTATCCGCGGCTGATCGTGCTCGCGATCTCCGGCTATGGGCTGACCGGTCCCTATCGCGATCGCGGCGCCTTCGATCGCATCGCCAGTGCCTTCGCGGGGCTCACCTATGTGAGCGGCGAGCCCGACCGGCCGGCTACCCGTTCAGGATTCGCGCTGATCGACTACATGACCGCCTATATGGGCGCGTTCGGCGTCGTGAGCGCGCTCTATCACCGCGATCGGGCCGGCGGATCCGGCCAGGTGATCGATCTGGCATTGTTCGAACCCGGGTTCCGGGCCTCGGAAGATGCACTGCTTGCCTATGCCGCGCGCGGGACGGTGCGCGAGCGCACCGGCAACATCAATCCCGCCATCGTGCCCGCCGCCAACTTCACCACGGCGGACGGCCGCGATGTGGCGATCCATGCCGGCACCGATCCGTTATTCCGCCGCCTTGCTGGCGCGATGGGCCAGCCGGACCTGCCGGCGGACCCGCGCTTCGCCGACCACCACGCGCGGGTCGCGAACCAGGCGGCGCTCTATGCGCTTATCGCCACCTGGGCGGCCGGGCTCGAGCGGGATGCCGTGATGGCGGCGCTGGTCAGCGCTTCCGTACCTGCGGCGCCGGTGATGAACATCGCCGACATCGCCGCCGATCCGCACTATCGCGCGCGCGGGACGGTAACGCCGGTACGGGATGCGGAGTTCGGCGAGCTGCTGATGACCGGCGTGCTGCCGAAGCTGAGCGCCACGCCCGGCGCCGTGCGCTCGCTCGGTCCCGAACTCGGCGCGGGAAACACAGCGGTCTATCGGGACCTGCTCGGCATGACCGAGGCCGAGCTTGCCCGCTTGCAAGAGGCGGGGGTGATCTGAATCCGCCGCCGGCTACGCCCGGGCCGCGGCCCCGCCGGCGTTGCCGGCGAGGCCGATCCAACCGGCGTTGCCGGCGAGGCCGATCAAACCGGCGTCGCCGGCGAGGCCGATCAGGCCGGCTTGTCGCCGCGCACCGTCACGCGGAAGCCCGAACGCGTATGCGGCCAGTAGTCCCACATCGCGTGGTGCTGCACGCAGCGGTTGTCCCAGAACGCCACCGAATTGGCGCGCCAACGGAAGCGGCACTGGAACAACGGGTTTTCCATGTGCTCGTACAGGTAGCGCAGCACGCCCTCGCTCTCGTCGCGCGGAATGCCGAGGATGCGGCGAGTGAAGCCGCGGTTGACATAGAGCGCCTTGCGCCCGGTGACCGGGTGAGTGCGCACCACCGGATGCTCGGCGCGCGGATAGGCTGGTTTGTCGGCCACGCCGTAGTTCGCGTAAAGCCCGCGATAGACGTGCTCCCCGTCGTGCAGCGCGGTCAGCCCCTCCAGATAGGTTTGCATCCGTTCCGACAACGCCTCGTAGGCAGCATACATGCTGGCAAACAGTGTGTCGCCGCCGCGCGGCGGGCAGGTCTTGATATAAAGAATGCTGCCCAGCGGCGGCAGTTCGTCGCAGGACACGTCGCTGTGCCAGTTCTCGCCGTTGGCGCGCGGGCTGTCCTTGTCCGCGTGGATGATCATCAGCTCGGGATGGCCCGGCGCATGCGGCGCCGCCGGGTGGAGGTGCAACGGGCCGAAGTGGCGCCCGAAATCCAGGTGCTGCTCGGGCGTGAGTTCCTGGTCGCGGAAGAAGATCACCTGGTTCTCGGCCAGCGCGCGATGGATTTCATCGAGTTGCCGGTTCGACGGCGACGACAGATCGACCCCGCCGATTTCCGCGCCGATGATCGGCGTGAGCTTATCGACGGTGATGGTCTCGAATGGTTCCTCAGCCCCGGCCGCGGCCTTGTACCGCGGTCCCTGGTTGCCACGCAGGACGTTCATCGCATTTCCTCCTTCCCGGCCATGTGCCGGACCATCCACAGCTTAAATGTCCTTGTCCGATTGTCAACAATCTTCTTGCCACCGCCGCACCGCCTGCGTAGGCTGATCGCTCCCGCGACGCACACTCCTGGACGATCATGCCCGGCATCGCCACCCTGCGAAAGGAAGAAGTTGCACCGGAGTCGTCCTCCACCGAGGGCGGGCTCGTCGTCTTTCGCTGGTTCGGCGCCACGCCGCCCCCGACGCTGTCGCTGCCCGAGCAGATCGGCGCCCGCCTCGGCGACCGGATTGTCACCGGCGCCATCGCGCCAGGCGCGCGTATCGTCGAGCAGGAGATCGCCAACGAATTCCGCGCCTCGCGCGGCCCGGTACGGGAAGCGCTGCGGATCCTGGAACGCGAGGGGCTGGCGCAGATCCATCCCCGTCGCGGCGCGCGCGCCAGCCAGTTGTCGCGCCAGGACGTCTACGATCTGTTCGAGATCCGCGCCCATCTCTATCAGGCCGTCGCTTGCCGGCTGGCCGAGCAGCGGAACCCCGACACAGTGCGGCTGCTGGAAAGCGGGGTCCGCGACCTGCGCCGGCTCGCCGAACTGCCGGACGATGCCGGGCGCTATGCGGAGACCGTGTTCCGCCTCAGCCTGGAATGTGCGCGTGCCGCGGGAAATGCGCGGCTGGCCGATATGATCACGTCGCTGGCGTTGCAGACCTATCGCTACTCCCGCCTCGCGCTGCGGGCGCGGGCGCGGCGCCGGCAGTCGCTGGCGCTGTGGCAGGACTCGCTGGATGCAATCCGCCGCGGCGATGTGACCGCGGCGGCGGCGGTGGCCGGCCGGCGCATCCTGGCAGCGCGGGCCGAAGCGCTGCGCCTGCTGGGCCCCGAACCCGCGGGTGCCGATCCGCCGCCCCGGTAATCCGGTAGCCACGACGAAGGGAAGGAAACCAACAGAATGTCTTACGACTCCATCACCGTGCGCAAGCTCAGCCCGATCATTGGCGCCGAAATCGGTGGCGTCGACCTGTCGCGCCCGCTCGACCGGTGGGTCTTCGAGGAGGTCCACCAGGCGCTGATGGAGAACCTGGTCGTCTTCTTCCGCGACCAGAACCTCAGTCACGAGCAGCACAAGGTGCTCGGCCGGCAGTT
>JAJZVS010000371.1 GCA_021845555.1 Pseudomonadota bacterium | reverse complement strand
ATTGTCTGGCTCCAGTAAATTCGTGCGAACGATGGTGTCGGCCCAAACCGGATGTCCGGCGCTGTGCCGAACCTAGTGGACGGTGGTCGATTTGGTCGTCTTCTGGGTCGTCTCCACCGCTCCGGTGGGAGAGGAGGTGGTGCTGCTCGTGTCGGTCCGGCTCTTGTCGGTCGTCATGCCGTTGCTGTCGGTGGTGCGACTGGTGGTGCTCTCGCTGGACGACGGCGCCGGAGTGGCGCCCGAGGTCGAAGACCAGGTCGATGTCGTGCTCGAAGAGGAACCTTGCGCGAGGGCCACTCCCGACATCGTTGCAAGCACGGCGGCAGCCGCAAGCCATGTCTTGATCATGTGGTATCCCCTGGGGGGCTGTGCGCAAGCGGAGATCGCTTGTTGTCCCAACTCACGAAATGGGGCGCGCGACCCGATGTCCACAGGGACGGAAACTACTCAGCTGCCGGCAACGATCCCCCGAGCGTGATCCGCACCCGATGGGTGGCCCCGTCGTCGGCAAGCCGCAGCCTCAAGGGCCGCTCCGCGGCGACTTCCCCGTCCAGACTTGCAAAGCCAATGCCGTGGCCGACACGGTCGGGGTTTTCGACCGCAATCTCGTAGCGGGCCGATCCGTGCCGGAGCATGATCTGAAACCCTGCCCACGCCGGCGGGATGCACGGATCGAGCGCCAGCACCTCGCCCCGCAGCCGCAGCCCCAGAATGCTCTCCACCCCGGCGCGCTGCATCCATCCGGCCGACCCGGTGTACCAGCTCCAGCCGCCACGCCCGACATGCCCTGCGGCGGCATAGACATCGGCGGCCACCACATAGGGTTCTATCTTGTAACGCTGCACGCCGGCCGGCGTGGCGGCGTGCCCGATCGGGTTGAGCAGCGCGAACAGCCCGCCCGCGCTCTCGCCGTCCCCGAGTGCGGCGAACGCCATCACCGCCCACAGCGCGGCATGGGTGTATTGCCCGCCGTTCTCGCGGATGCCGGGCGGATAGCCGCGGATGTAGCCGGGATCATGCACGTCGGTATCGAACGGCGGGGCCAGCAGCAGCGCCAGGCGGTCCGCGGGACGGATCAGTTCGCGTGCCATGGACCCCATGGCACGCCGCGCGCGGTCGGGATCGGCCGCGCCCGAGAGCACCGCCCATGACTGCGCGATCGAGTCGATCCGGCATTCCTCTCCCGCGGCAGTGCCGAGCGGCGTTCCGTCATCGAACCAGGCGCGGCGGTACCACGCCCCGTCCCAGGCCTCGCGCTCCGCCGCGGCGCCCAGCGCGGCTGCGTGCGCGCGCCAGGCCGCCGCCCGGCTGGTCTCGCCGCGCGCGTCGGCGATCGGGGCGAACCCGCTCAGCGTGGCGTGGAGGAACCAGCCGAGCCACACGCTCTCGCCCTCGCCCCCGGCGCCGACCCGGTTCATGCCGTCGTTCCAGTCCCCGGTGCCGATCAGCGGCAGTCCGTGGCTGCCGACCCGCAGGCTGGCGTCCAGCCCGCGCGCGCAATGCTCGAACAGGGACGCTGTTTCCTCGGAGACGGTCGGCTGGAAGAACGCGTCGTGCTCACCCGGCGCGAGACGCTGGCCCTCCAGGAACGGCACCGTCGCGTCGAGCACGGCGGCATCCCCCACCGTCTCGACATACTGCGCCACCGCATGGGCCAGCCACACCCGGTCGTCGGAGATGCGCGTGCGCACGCCCTGCCCCGAATGCGGCAGCCACCAGTGCTGCACATCGCCGTCGACGAACTGACGCGCCGCCGCCGCCAGCAAGTGCGCGCGGGTGGTGGCCGGACTGGCGTGCGCGAGCGCCATGCCGTCCTGCAACTGGTCGCGGAAACCGTAGGCGCCGCTCGACTGGTAGAACGCGGCGCGGGCCCAGACCCGGCAGGCCAGGGTCTGATAGAGCAGCCAGCCGTTCAGCAGGATATCCATCGCGCGGTCGGGCGTGCGCACCTGGATCGCGCCCAGGATCGCGTCCCAGTGGCGACCGACCTCGCCGAGCAGCTGGTCCGGGGCGGCGGCGCGGAAGCGCCCGATCAGGGTTCTGGCATGCTCGGCGCTCTCGGCCGCGCCCAGGCAACAGACCAACTCGATCGTTTCCCCCGCCGCGAGCACGACCGTGGCGCGCAGCGCACCGCAGGGATCGAGCCCGGCGCCCACCCGGTTCGACAGCGCCGTCGCGCCGGCCAGGGCCGCCGGGGCCGCCAGCGTTGCGTTGCGGCCGATGAACTCTCGCCGGTCGCCGGTGGCGCTGCTCTGCCGCCCCCCGAGATCGAGATACACGACCTGCGCGCCGAACTCGCGATTCCACGGATTGCGCGCGAACAGCGCCCCGGTGGCGGGATCAAGTTCGGTGGTCACAAAAGCGGCCGAGGCGGTGCGCGACGGGCCGAGCACGAACTCGGCGAAGGCGGTCACCGACAAATGCCGCACCCGTCCGGATGCGTTGTGCAGCCGTAGTACCGAGAGCTTCACCGGGTCCGCAAGCGGTACGAACTGGAGCAGGGTGGCGGCGATGCCGTGCGCCGCGTGTTCGAAACGGCTGTAGCCGCGGCCGTGCCGGGCGATATAGGTTCCCGCTGGATCGCGGATCGGCAGCGCGGTCGGGCTCCACACTGCGCCGGTGTCGTCGTCGCGCAGGTAGAATGCCTCCCCGGCCCGGTCCGTCACCGGATCGTTCGACCAGGGCGTAAGCTGGTTCTCCCGGCTGTTGATCGACCAGGTGCAGCCGCTGCCTTCGGCCGAGACCTGGAAGCCGAAGCCCGGATTGGCGATCACGTTGAGCCAGGGCGCCGGCGTGGTCCGCCCGGGGCCCAGCACCGTCACATACTCCCGGCCGCTCTCCGCGAAGCCGCCGGTCCCGTTGAAGAACTCGAGCTCCGGCAGCTTCGGCGCCGGTGGCACGGGATCCCCGCCCGGGTGGCGCGGCGCCGACACCCGGAGTGATGTCCCCACGTCCGCCCGCCGGAGGAGCTGATCGGCGAGATGTCCGTGCCGGCCCGCCAGCACCACCCGCGCCACCGACGCCAGCAACGCGACGGTGTCTGCCGGGATGATATCCGCGCGCAGGATGAACACCTTTCCCGCCCCCCCGGCCACCGGCGCCGGGCCGGGGGTCTGGCGCGCGCGCACCAGCGCCTCCAGCGCGGTCGGTAGGTCCTGCCCGTAGGACGCCGCATGCTCGTTGAGGATCACGAGATCGACGGCAAGCTGTTTCAGGCGCCAGTAGTCGTGCGCGCGCAGCAGCTGGCGCACGAGCGCCAGACTGTCGAGGTCGGCGATGCGCAGCAGCACGATCGGCAGGTCGCCCGAGACGCCCTGCGCCCACAGCCCCTGCGGCGGGCCACCGCCGCGCCGGATCGTGTCGGAGGCCGGCCGCAACGCCGGCGTCGCATACAGCAGATGTCCGGCCAGCAGCTGGAACAGGCTCGCCTCGCCGGGGTCGATGCCGGCATGGTACAATTGGACTTGCGCCTGGGTCCAGGCGAGCATCCCGGCCCGCTCGAAAGCAGTCGCGTCGCGGTGCTTGTCGGCGAGATCGAGCACCTCGGCGCGGG
>JAJZVS010000370.1 GCA_021845555.1 Pseudomonadota bacterium | reverse complement strand
GGAACAGGCTGCCCGAGCGGCCCTCGCGGTCACCGAGGCGCCGGTAGTGGTCGAAACCGCTCGCGAACCCGCTGGCGGCGAGCGCGTCGTCCGTCAGGTCCGGATAGCGGAACTGATAGAGCGCCGCGTCGAACAGCCAGCCCGCCGCGCCGAGGACGGCGGGATCCTGGCCCGGGTCGGGTCCGTCCATGCCCGGCGCGGTCAGCGCCGCCGCTCGGTCAGCACCACGCCGGCATCCCGCAGGGCGGCGATCTCCGCCTCGGTGTAGCCGTAGGCCGCCAGCACCGAAGCCCCGTCGGCGCCGAAGCGCGGCGGCACGGCTCGGGTGCCGCCGGGGGTGCGCGACAGCTTGATCGGCGTGCCGAGGCCGCGGTACCAATCGAGTTCCGTCACCATGTTCCGATGCGCGGTGTGCGGGGCGGTGGCAGCCTCATCGACCCACAGCACCGGCCCGGCGGGCACGCCGGCGCGGATCAGGCGCAGCGCGATCTCCGGCCCGTCGGACTCCGCGAAGGCGGCTTCCAGGACTTCGGTCAGCGCCGCGCGGTTCACGTTGCGGGCGCCGTTGTCGGCGAAGCGCGGATCGGTGGCGAGTTCCGGCCGGCCGATGACCTCGGCCATCTTGCGGAACTGGCCGTTGTTGCCCGAGGCGATGAAGATCTCCCCGGTGCGGGTCGGGAACTTGGCGTAGGGCACCAGGTTGGGGTGCACGTTGCCGGTGCCGACCGGACGCTTGCCGTTGAGGAAGAAATTCGCCGCCTGCGGATGCAGCAGGGCAAGGCCGCAGTCGTACAGCGTCATATCCAGATACTGGCCGCGGCCGGAACGGGTGCGCTCCTGCAACGCCATCAGGATGCCGACGGCGGAATAGAGCCCGGTGCCCATATCGACGATCGCGGTACCGAGCCGCATCGGCCCGGTGGTGGCGTCGCCGTTGGCGCTCATCAGACCCGTCATCGCCTGCAGGATGGCGTCGTAGCCGGGCAGGCCGCCGAGCGGGCCGTCGGCGCCGAAGCCCGAGATGCGGCAATGGATCAGGCCGGGAAACTGCGGCGCGAGGTCCGCCTCGTAGCCGAGGCCCCATTTCTCCATCGAACCGGGCTTGAAGTTCTCGACCAGCACGTCGGCGCCTTCGAGCAGACGCAGCAGCACCGCACGACCTTCGGGCCGGCCGAGATCGAGGGCGAGGGATTTCTTGTTGCGGTTGACGCCGAGATAGTAGCTCGCGTCGCGTTCGGATGTCTGCGCATCCGATTCACGCTCCGCGCCAGCGCGCTCCGCAACCGGATACGCGCGAAAAGGCGGGCCCCAGTCGCGGGTTTCGTCGCCCTGCGGCGGCTCGATCTTGATGACCTCGGCGCCGTGATCGGACAGGATCATGGTGCAGTAGGGGCCGCCGAGCACGCGGGTGAGGTCGATCACCTTGATCCCGGCCAGCGCGCCGGGAGAGGCGGCGAGGCCCTTGCCGGCAGGGGCGGTTTCTTCGTCCATCAGGCAGCGGTCTCCTGTCTTTCGCGGCCGAACACGCGGCGGCAGAATTCGGGATAGGTTTCCAGCATTTCCTCGCACACCGGGCCGCGCAGCAGGGCAAGCTGCGCCGGGGTGGGGTCCGGCGTGAGCGGGACCGCTGCCGGTTCGTCGTAGTCGAAGCCGGTGGCGGCGCGGATCGTCGCTGCCGTCTCGCCGGGGTGCGCGCTGGCCAGGGTGAAGCGGGCGCGCGCGGGATCGAAGCGGAACACGCAGCGCCCGGTGATCAGCGCCTGGGCGTGGCCGCGGCGGAACACGCCTGGCGCCGAGACGCCGGGGGCGGAGATGTGATCGACGCGCGGGACCAGCACGCGCGGGGAATGTTCCTCGCGGAACAGGATCGTCCGGTGCGCCATCATATACATGAACGCCGAACCGAAACTGCCGGGGAAGCGCGCGCCGGTGCCGGGCCAGTCGCCGGTGCCGATCAGGTTGATGTTGGCCTGCCCGTCGATCTGCCCGCCGCCGAGGAAGAACAGGTCGATGCGCCCCTGCCCCGTCAGGTCGAACAACTCTCGCGTGCCGGCGGTGAACGGGTTGCCGGAGGGTTTGTGCAGCAGCGACAGCCGCACGTCGTGGCCGGATTTGCGCACCAGCCAGCAGGCGGCGGCCGGGATCGGGCTCGCCGCGCCGACCGCGATGTGGCGGGCCGGCGGGGCGGCGGGATCGAGGATCAGGGCCGCCAGCGCCGCGGCCATGCGCTCCTCGGGACGGATGTCGGGGGAGTTGGTCATTCCGCGGCCCGCGCCGGTGCCGCAAGGACGTAGCGGTCGAGATAGGCGCGGAAACCGTCCTCGGTCTTCGCCAGCCTGGCGTATTCGGCGTAGTGCGCCGCATCGGCCGAGTACTCATCGAGCAGCGCGGCGGGCCAGGCGCCGCGCTCGGCGATCGCGACGGCCTCGATATAGGTCGCCGAGATCGTGCCGGCGGCCCGGCGTTCATCCTCCAGCAGATTGCCGGGCACGATCCGCTCCACCGTCACCAGGCTGCGCCGCGCGGCATGCGCCATGGTGGCGAGTTCGTGGCGCCGGCCGACATAGACGTTGCCGTCCTGGTCGGCTTCCAGCGCGTGGAAAGCGGCGATGTCGGGCGACAGCGCGGGCAGCAGCACGATCGGGTCGCCCGAAGCGGCGAACGGGTTGTCGATCACCCGCCAATCCGGCCGGTGCACCAGGATGTCGCTGCCGAGCACGCCGCGCAGCGGGATGAAGGGCACACCCTTTTCCGCCGCCTGCAGCATGGTGTGGATGGCGGGGCAAGTGGCGTCCGTCATCGTGATCGCGCCGGCCTTCAGCGCCGCGGTGAAGCGCGGGGCGAAGCCGGCCTCGCCGAGCGATACGCCGGAGGATTGCACCGAGACGACGGCACCGGCGCCGATCAGCAGGTCGGTCGCGTAGCCGGAGACCGGGACGCCGAGCAGGCGGAGGTTCTTCTTGCCGGCGCGCACCAGGGCGCGGGCGAATTCGCTCGGGGTGAGGGAATTGTCCGGCGGCAGCGCCAGCAGGGCGCCGTCGGGAACCAGGGCGGCGAGGCGGTCAAGAGGGAGAAGGGACATAGCGGTGGGTCCTCGGGGGGCGGGCGGGACGATGTTAGAGGGGGCGGCGGGGGTTCGGAAGGGTCTGGGCCGAACGCCGGTCGCCGTATGCGCGAGAGAGGCGAGGAATAGCATCGGAAAGCACGGACGAGCGTCCCGTGCGACGCCGACCGTCCCTTGAATTGTCCGGCACTTCGGCGTACATACCCCGAGCCATGAGCACCACCACCGCCCCCACCCGCACCGCCCGCCTGGAAGCCCGGATCGCCCCGGACGCGCTCGCCGCCATCCGCCGCGCGGCCGAGCTGCAAGGCAGCAGCGTCAGCGAATTCGTCGTCTCCGCCGCCCAGAAGGAAGCGAACCAGGTCATCGCCGAAGCCCAACTGATCCGCCTCTCGCTTGCGGATCAGCGCGCGATCGCCGAGGCCATTCTCCACCCGCCCCCGCTCAGCGAAGGCATGGAACGGGCGATCGCGCGCCATGACAGGCTGATCGCCGCCTCGCGGTGA
>JAJZVS010000369.1 GCA_021845555.1 Pseudomonadota bacterium | reverse complement strand
GTGCTGGAAGACGGCCCGGCGCTGGCGGATGCGGCGGTGCGGGAGCGGCTGGCCGAGTGGTACACCCGCACCCAGGGGCTGCGCTTCACCAAGTTCCGCACCATGACGGCGCTGTCGCGCGGGCAGACGCCGGGGCCGGAGTCCTCCATCATCAAGCTGGTGGCGGCGAACAAGTTGCAGGAGATCGCGGCCTGGGGCCTCGATCTACTCGGCATGGCGGGGGTGGAGGCGGGGGCGGACATGCCGCTGGAGGGGTTGTTCGAGGAGGCGCTGCTGTATGCCCCCGCGCTGCGCATCGCCGGCGGCACGGATGAGATCATGCGCAACATCATCGCCGAGCGCGTGCTCGGGCTGCCGGGCGACGTGCGGGTGGACAAGGACGTGGCGTTCCGCGACGTGCCGACCGGGTGAAGCACCAGCTACGGCGTGACTTGCCGCGACGCACAATCGCCCCCATCATAGGGTCGAATCTTCCTGCTTCGCCCGCCGTCCCGGCCGCGCGGAGCCCCCGCGCCCCCCTCGTGTCGGCCCCACCGCAAGGACATCGCGCCCCATGAACGCGCCGTTCGATCCGACCCAGTTCACCGAGACCCGATACGCCATCGGCCAGCCCGTCTCCCGCAAGGAGGACCCCATGCTGCTGCGCGGGGAGGGGCGCTACACCGACGACCTCGACCGCCCCGGCCAGGCCTATGCGGTGATGGTGCGCAGCGGCTACGCGCATGGGGTGATCCGCGGCATCGACACGGCGGCCGCGAAGGCGCTGCCGGGCGTGCTGGCGGTGTTCACCGGCGCGGATCTGGTGGCCGCCGGTCTCGGCCCGATGCCGTCCGGCATGTCGTTCAAGAACCGCGACGGCTCGGACATGCCGAAGCCGGTGCAGGCGCCGCTGACCACCGACAAGGTGCGCTTCGTCGGCGATCCGGTCGCGGTGGTGGTGGCTTCGAACTGGAAGGCCGCCAAGGACGGCGCCGAGGCGGTGATGGTGGATATCGACCCGCTGCCGGCCGTCACCGAGGCGCGCGAGGCCGTCGCCGCCGGCGCGGCCCTGGTGCACGAGGGCACTCCCGGCAACGTGATCCTCGATTTCCATCATGGCGACGCCGACCAGGTCGCGGCGGCGTTCGCCGGCGCCGCGCATGTCACGAAGCTGAAAATCCTCAACAGCCGCGTGGTGGTCTGCCCGATGGAGCCGCGCGCGGCGATCGGGGAATACGACGCGGCGGAAGACCACTGGACGCTGCGGCTGGGCTGCCAGGGCACCTTCCCGATGCGGGCCACGCTGTCGGGCGTGCTGCACGCGGCGCCGGACAAGGTCCGCGTGCTGACCGGCAACGTCGGCGGCTCGTTCGGGATGAAATCGTCCTGCTATCCGGAATACATCGCCATCCTGCACGCCGCGCGCGCGCTGGGCCGGCCGGTGAAGTGGCGCGACGAACGGTCCGAGAGCTTCCTGTCGGACAGCCACGGCCGCGCGCACGACATGGAGCAGGCGATCGCGCTGGACGCCGAGGGCCGCATCCTGGCGCTGCGCGTCACCGGCTACGGCAATATCGGCGCCTATCTATCGAACGGCACCGTGCTGCAGCCGACCGGCAACGTGGTGAAGAACACGATCGGCGTGTATGCGACGCCGTTGCAGGAGGTCGTCACCCAGGCGGTGTTCACCAACACCTCCCCGGTCGGGCCGTATCGCGGCGCCGGACGGCCCGAAAGCAACTACTATATCGAGCGCCTGATGGATACCGCGGCGCGCGAGATGGGGATCGACCGGACGGAGATCCGCCGGCGCAACCATATCCGCCCCGAGCAGCTGCCGTGGACCACGCCGGCCGGCACGGTGTACGACAGCGGCGATTTTCCGGCGCTGCTCGATCAGGCGTTGGCCGCCGCCGACTGGGACGGCTTTGCCGCCCGCAAGCGGGAGGCGCGGGCGCGCGGCATGCTGCGCGGCATCGGCATCGGCCAGTATCTGGAAGTGACCGGCCCGCCGTCGAAGGAAATGGGCGGCATCCGGTTCGAGGACGACGGCACGGTGACGATCATCACCGGCACGCTGGATTACGGCCAGGGGCACGCGACGCCGTTCGCGCAGGTGCTGTCCGCGCGCCTCGGTGTCCCGTTCGAGCGCATCCGCCTGCTGCAAGGCGATTCCGACGAGCTGCTGGCCGGCGGCGGCACCGGCGGGTCGAAATCGCTGATGGCGAGCGGCACCGCGATCGCCGAAGCCTCCGACCTGGTGATCGAGCAGGGCCGCAAGCTCGCCGCCCATGTGCTGGAAGCCGCGACCGCCGATATCGCGTTCGAGATCGGTGCGCACGGCGGACGGTTCCGCATCGCCGGCACCGACCGCGAGATCGGCATCATGGAACTGGCCGACCGGGTGCGCGGCGCGAGCGATCTGCCGGCCGACCTGCCGCGCACGCTGTCCGTCCGCCACGTCGCCAACGGCCCGCCGTTCTCCTACCCGAACGGCTGCCACATCGCGGAGGTCGAGGTCGATCCGGACACCGGGACGGTTTCCGTCGTGCGCTACACGATGGTCAACGATTTCGGCGTGATCGTGAACCCGCTGCTGGTCGCCGGCCAGGCGCATGGCGGCGTGGCGCAGGGCATCGGCCAGGCGCTGTTCGAGCGGGTGGTGTACGACGAAACCGGCCAGCCGCTGACCGGATCGTATATGGACTACGCGCTGCCGCGCGCCTCGGACACGCTGAACTACGAGATCCAGAGCCACCCGGTGCCGTGCAAGACCAACGTGCTCGGCGTGAAGGGCTGCGGCGAGGCGGGGTGCGCCGGCGCGCTGCCGTCGGTGATGAACGCGCTGGTGGATGCGCTGTCCGAATACGGCATCACGCATATCGACATGCCGGCCACGCCGATGAAAGTGTGGCAGGCGATCCAGGCCGCGCGGGGATGAAAGATGGGCCGGGGAGGCCGCGGCTTCCCCGGTCCACCGCTACCGACGCGGGGCGCCGCGGTGTACCTTCAGCGCCGATTACCCCTCCAAGGGGGTCCCTTTTCCACGCCGAAACACACTGCTGATGGTGCTCGACCGACCGCCGACGCCGCTGCACACCAACGGCTCCGAAAACGACATCCGCTGCCAAGTCACGCGTCGGAAGGTCAGCGCCGGAACACGCAGCGATCTGGGGCGGGATTGCCGCGATGCCTTCCTCGGCCTCAAGAAGACATGCACCAAACTCGGTCTGGCATTCTGGGACTATCTTGGAAGCCGGCTCCGTACCCCTGGTCACCGCCTCATCCCGCCGCTGCCGGGCCTCGTTCGCTGCCGCGGCCACCCCGCATGATACCCGCAGCTGCCCGGGGTTTTGCCCCTCTTACCACTGCTCTGAAATGCGATTGCCCTGGCGGCTCCGCAAGATCAGAGCCGCACCGCCCGCGCCGCCTTGTTGATGCCCTCGGTGACCATCGGATGCGGGAACGCCATGAAGCTCAATGTCGCGGCGGTCGTGCCGGTGTGCACCGCCAGCCCGAGCGGCGCGATGACATGGGCGGCGTCCAGACCGGCGATCTGCGCACCGATCAAGCTGCCGGTTCGCCTGGCAAAGACGAGCTTAAGGA
>JAJZVS010000017.1 GCA_021845555.1 Pseudomonadota bacterium | reverse complement strand
GGTCGTCGACCAGCTGTTCCAGCTTGGCGCGCGAGAGCTTCATCACCAGGTGCTTCGGCCCGGAGGCGTCGGCGGTGATGAACGGCAGGTTGATCTCGGTCTCCTTGGACGAAGACAGCTCGATCTTCGCCTTCTCGGCGGCTTCCTTGAGGCGCTGCAGCGCGAGCCGGTCGCGGCGCAGGTCGATGCCCTGCTCGCGCTTGAACTCGTCGGCCAGCCAGTCGATCACCCGCTGGTCGAAATCCTCGCCACCCAGGAAAGTGTCGCCGTTGGTGGATTTCACCTCGAACACGCCGTCGCCGATCTCCAGCACGGAGATGTCGAAGGTGCCGCCGCCCAGGTCATAGACCACGATGGTGCCGCTGCCCTTGCGGTCCATGCCGTAGGCGAGCGCCGCCGCGGTCGGCTCGTTGATGATGCGCAGCACCTCGAGACCGGCGATGCGGCCGGCGTCCTTGGTGGCCTGGCGCTGGCTGTCGTTGAAATAGGCCGGCACGGTGATCACCGCCTGGGTGACCGGCTCGCCGAGATAGGCCTCGGCGGTTTCCTTCATCTTGCCGAGGATGAAGGCGCTGATCTGGCTGGGCGCGTATTTCTCGCCGCGGGCTTCCACCCAGGCGTCCCCGTTGTCGCCGCGCACGATCTGGTAGGGCACCAGGCCCTTGTCCTTCTCCACCATCGGGTCTTCGAAGCGCCGACCGATCAGACGCTTGATGGCGTAGAGGGTGTTCGTGGGGTTGGTGACCGCCTGGCGCTTGGCGGACTGGCCAACCAGGCGTTCGCCGCTTTCGGTGAACGCCACCATGCTGGGGGTGGTGCGGGCACCCTCCGCGTTCTCGATGACGCGGACGTCCTTGTCCGCCCCTGGACCCTCCATGATCGCGACGCAGGAGTTGGTGGTCCCGAGGTCGATGCCGATGACCTTACTCATGAGCTTCTCCTTCAAGCGGACGGGGGCAGCCCGAAGCACTGCCGCCGTCCCCGGGTTTCTTTTGCTGCACCGATGTATTGAGCCGCCCGGCGCGCGGCAAGGGCCGGACGACAGGAATTGCTGCGTTGTGCCCGAACGGGGACGGTCAGGGGACGCAAAGCCATCGAACTTGTGCGGGAACGCCCGCCACGATCGTCGAGGCCGCGCTCGGGACGCGGCGGGGTGCGCGCATTCCTTCGCAAGCGCTCAGCCCGGTCGGTCGAGCTCGGCCTGAGGCGCCTTGGCCACCACCACCATCGCCGGGCGCAGCAGGCGGCCGTTCAGGGTCCAGGCCGGGGTCCAGGCCTGCATCACCGTGCCGGGGGCGTGCGCGACGCTTTCCTGCTCGCCCATCGCCTGATGAAAATTCGGGTCGAAGGCCTGGCCGGTAGGGTCCTCGCGGCGGATGCCGTTGCGTTCCATCAGGGCGAGGAAGCTGCGCTCCACCCCCTCGAACCCGTCGCGCAGGCGGGCGACGATCGGCGGGTCGCCGGCCTCGGCGGCCGGCAGGCTGTCGAGGCCGCGGCGCAGGTTCTCCGCCGCTTCCACCACGTCGGCGGCGAATTTCTGCACCGCATACTGGCGGGTCTCGTCCACCTCGCGGCGGGCGCGGGCGCGCACGTTGGCCATCTCGGCCTCTGCGCGCATCCAGCGGTCCTTGAGTTCGGCGGCCTCGGCCTCCAGCGCGGCGATGCGGGCGGTGGCGGCGGCCATCAGGTCTTCGGGCGTGCGCGGCGCGGCGGCGTCGCCGTCCGCGCCGGGCGGGGTCGGTTCGGTCTCGGTGCTCATGGGCGATCAGTTAGGGCGGAGGGCGAACGCAGACAAGCCAACACACCGCCTGCCCGGAGACTTTCCCGGGAAAGTCCCCCGGCCAGCCCCTCAACACACCTCCAGGGCCGGGTCGCGCAAGCAGCCAACCTGGCGTGCGCCAAACCCGGGGCCTCCCGCAAAGTCGGGGGTTATCAGACGCCTCGTTCCTGACCAGCGTTCATGGGTGCCTCCAATCGAGCAGGAACAGCATGTCGCGCCGAGGCCGGATCACGTCAAGGGAAGAATGCGGAAATCATAGACTTGCAGGCCAGGACGCACGTCATCGGCCTCACAGACCACCCTGGTTTCACCCGGGCGCAGCGAATAGGTATCTTCCCCGGCAAAATCGGCCCCAGTCATGCGTATCTGCACGGCCCGGTTGCCCGGCAGGTCGTTGCGCAGCGCCAGCCGGACCTTCTGGGTGTAGCGAACCGGGGCATAGGTATTCGGCTCGGTCTCCGCGCAGACCCAATACTCCATGGCATAGGCGATCTCGCACCAGCTTCCCGCCTCGATCACGGTATCGATCGGCAGCGAGAGGGTCCCGTCCTGGAACGCCCGGCTGCCGAAACTTCTCGCACCCACCGCCAGATGCACCATCCGGTTGGGGCCCCTGCCGATCGGCGGGTCCGCCACGCCCTCCATCGCGATGCGCGAGCTGTAGGTCGTGCGGATATCGTCGAGATAGCTGCGAAGGACCGTCCTGGCCTCCGCAGCAGGAATTTCCGTTCCGTGTCGTCGTAGTCGGCGATCGCGACCGTCTCCACGACAAGCTCGGCGTAATGTTCCAGGGTCTCGCGGATCCGATCGACGATGTAGTGGATGTGCCGGCCATCCTGGCCGCGGAACAGGATGCGGGCGCGGCTTTCGAAGCCCTCGTCCTCCGGCCGGACCAGCGAGACGACGGCCACCACGACCCCGACCAGACCGAAGAAGCCGACACCGGCAACCCAGCCGGCGAACACGTCACGGGCGAAGCTGCCGGCGGTGCCCCGGTCGAATCCGCGATCGAATCCCAGCAAGGTCGCGGCGACCGAACCCGCGGTGGCCATCAGGATGGCCGCGATCCGCCAATCCATCCGTGCCAGCAGCCGCCGGCTGCGCCGGAACAGCGGCGCGGTCACGCAGCCTGCCAGAACCAGCGCCGCCGCCACGACCAGACCCGGCCGCTGCCAGATCCCCGCGGCAGCCAACACCGCTGTTCCCAACGCCGTTCCGAATGCCAGCGAGGCCGCCGCCCGCCAGCGCCAGTCGATGCCACCCAGCCGAAGCACCCAACCCGGCATGGCCGGCCGCGCGCGGTTCCGACCTGCGGGGATCACCCCAGCAGCCGCCCGATCACCCGCGCCGTATAGTCCACCACCGGGATGATCCGGCCGTAATTGATCCGCGTCGGCCCGATCACCCCGATCGCGCCGACGATCCGCCCGGCGGTGCCGCGCGCCGGCGCCACCACCATCGACAGGCCGGAGGTGCCGAACAGCCCGCTCTCGGCGCCGATGAAGATCCGCACCCCGTCCGACTGGTCGGCCAGTTCCAGCAGGCGAAGCATCGTCTCCTGCGCCTCCAGCCGTTCGAACAGCGCCTGGATCGCGGCCAGGCGGTCGATCTCGGTGACGTCCGACAGGAGCCGCGCCTGGCCGCGCACGATCAGGCTGCCGGCGCTGCGCCCCTCCCCGGTCCAGGTGGCGAGGCCGGCGGCGACGACCTGCGCGGACAGCGAATCGAGTTCGGTGCGGTTGGCCGACAGTTCCTCGGCCACGATGCGGCGCAGTTCCGGCAGCGGACGGCCGGCAATGCGCGCGTTCAGGTAGTTGCCCGCCTGCTGCAAGGCGGACGGCGGCAGGCCGGGCGGGGTCTCGATCACCCGGTTCTCCACCTGCCCGTCGGCGTTCACCAGCACCACCAGCGCGCGCCCCGAGCCCAGCGCGACGAATTCGATATGCTTGAGCGGTCCCTCGCCCTTCGGGGCCAGCACCAGGGCGGCGGCCGAGGACAGGCCGGCGAGCATGGCTGACGCGTCCGCCAGCGTGTCCTCCAGGCTGCGCCCGGCGGCGGCCAGCGCGGCGGCGATCGATTCGCGCTCGTCCTCGCCCAGTTCGCCGAAATGCAGCAGCCCGTCCACGAACAGCCGCAGCCCCCGCTCGGTCGGCAGCCGCCCGGCGGAGGTATGCGGGGCAAACAGCAGGCCGGCCTCGGTCAGGTCGGCCATCACGTTGCGGATCGTCGCGGGCGACAGACCCATCGGCAGCAGGCGGGCGAGCGTTCGGCTGCCCACCGGCTCCCCGGTTTCCACATACTGCTCGACGATTTCCCGCAGCACGGCGGCCGAACGCAGATCAAGGCCCGGTGGCAGCGGCGCGCCCGGACGTGGGGGGTTCGGTGGCGGAGGGGTGGAGCGATCCATGGGAATCCTTGCCCAGCATAAGGTAGGGACGACACTCCACAGGGTCAAACCCCTTCGCCCGCGCTTCGCCGGCGCTTCGCCTGGCCGGCGCTTCGCCTGCCCGGGGCGGTGCCCGGGGCGGCGTCCGCCTATTCCCGCCGCGACTGGCGCAGGATCACCTCGCGCACCCCGCCCGCGCCCTGCTGCGCCACCGCCGCCGCCACATCGCCCCAGGCGCGGTCGAGCGAGCCGGCGGGCACGTCGTTCAGCTGGGTGACCCGCCCGCCTTCCTTGCCCTTGGCGGTATCGACGATCCACTGGATCTCCACCCGCTGCTGGCCGCCGGGCAGGGTTTTCATCTTCACCTGGCCGCGCAGCAGGAAATCGGCGCCGGCGGGCTTGTCCACCACCTGCTCCCCGACGGCGGCCAGCTCCCGGCGCATCTCCAGCGTCAGCGCATGGTCGCCGTCGCCGGGGGCGCCGGTCACCGCCGCCACCAGCACGCGGGCTGGGCGGTTGTAGAGGCTGTTCGGGTCGGCGCGCATGATCGCGGTCTCGACCCCGGTGAGCAGGTGGGCGAGGCGGGGGGCGCTGTCGGCCGCTGCCGCACGGAGCGTGGCCGGATCCGCGGCGGCCCAGGCGGCGGTCGCGACCGGCGCGCCGGTGACGCTGCCGCGCGGATGGCCTTCGGGATCGAGCACGGTATAGCTCGGGATCACCTCGCTACCGTGGTCCTGCGCGGAGACCAGCAGCCGCCAGTCGGTCGGCGCCGGCGCGATCGCATAGGCCGGCACCTCGTTGTGGCGCAGCGCCTGGGCGAGATCGGCGGCGAAGGCGGCGCCGGCCTGGTCGGACAGCAGCGCGGTCGCCGCCGGCGGGACGGCAAGACGCGGATCAGGCGGCTGGCGCAGCCGCAGCGCGGCGGCGCCGGGGTTGCCGAGGAATGGCTCGGGCAACTGGCCGCAACCAGCGAGCAACAACACGACCAGAACCGGCAGCAGGCGGCGCATCAGCCGATCATCGCAATCATCGAAATCTGGTGCCCGATCGGCCCGCCGCCGGCCAAGGTGCGGCGCCGATGGCTGAAGAAGCGGGCCTCGTCACCCGCGGTATCCGCGGCCACGACGTCGATCCGGCCGATACCGGCCGCCGCCAGCCGCGCCGCGCAATAGCCGGAGAGGTCGAACTGCCAGCGCCCCTCCCGCCGCCCCGGGGCCAGGAAACGCGCGCCATCGGTCCCGGCCGCCAGAACGGCGGCACGCAGGTCCTCGCCGACCTCGTACGAGGCCTGGCCGATGCAGGGACCCACGGCACCGGCGATGCGCCCGCGCGCTGCGCCGAGCGCCTCCATCGCCGCCACCGTCGCCTCGATCACCCCCGAAGCGGCGCCGCGCCAGCCGGCATGGGCCGCGCCGATCACTCCGGCCTCGGCATCGGCCAGCAGAACCGGCGCGCAATCGGCGGTGATGATGCCGAGCGCGACGCCCGGCCGGTCCGTCACCATCGCATCGGCCGCCGGGCCGGCGCCGGCCGCCCAGGGCGTCCGGACCCGCGCCACCGCGACGCCATGCACCTGGGTCAGCCCGACCAGCGCCTCGGGCGCGGCCCCCAGGGCGCGGGCGGCGCGGGCGCGGTTCTCGGCCACCGCCTCTGGCGCGTCCTGGCCCGACAGGCTGCAATTCAGCGCGGCGTAGGGACCGGTGGAGACACCGCCCCGGCGGGTGAAGAACCCGTGCGCGACGGGCAGCAGCGGCGAACGCAGCGGGTCTGGCATCATGCCTCGAATCCGGCCGGGGTGGGACAAGCGGGGTGGCACAGGGCGAGCGCCTTGACCAGCCGGCCCATCCTGACCGGTTCGGCAAGCCGCCGCGCCGCCGCGACCAGCGCCATCGCCCGGGCCGGCGGCTGGCCGCGCGCCAGCCGGTCGGTGCGCTGGAACAGCCCGAGCCGGGTGAGCAGCGCCCCCTGCGGCAGCGGCCCGTGCACCGCCGCGCCCGCGGCGCGCGCGAGCGCCGCCAGGGCGGGGAAATCGACATGCGCAGTCAGGTCGGCTTCCCCCGGATCGGCCAGGGGATCGGCCGGGATGCCGCCGCGCAGGGCCTGCAGGCTGTCGCCGGTCGCGGGTTCCGCCGGCCCGTAATCCAGCAGCAAAGCGGCCCCCGGCCGCGCGGCCAGCCGCCCCGCCAGCGCGGTCACGAACGCCCGCGCCGGTTCGCAGAGCTCGACCACGATTTCACCTCTCCCGCTCGCAAGAGAGGCGATCGTCGCGGGCGGTTCGGCCGGGCGTTCCACGAAGGCGCCATCGGCGACGAAGCGCTCGGTCCAGCCCCCGCCGCGGTAGACGAACTGGCGGATCGGCAGCGCGTCCAGGAACTCGTTCGCCAGCAGGATCAGCGGCGCGTCGGGCAGCGTGTCCAGCCGCGCGTGCCAGACCGTCCCCGCCGGCAGCGCCGCCGCCTGGAGCGCGCGCAGCCGGGGCGAGGTCTCGATCAGATGCAGCGACAGCGCGGCCCGGAAGGCGGGCGCCGCGCGGGTGATCGCGCGCAGCGCATCCGCCATCAGGGTGCCGCGCCCCGGCCCGGCCTCGGCCAGCAGCACCGGCGCCGGGCGGCCGAGCTGCTCCCACGTCACCGCCGCCCACAGGCCGAGGATCTCGCCGAACGCCTGGGCGATCTCGGGCGCGGTGGTGAAATCGGCGAACGGATCGTGGGTGGCGTAGTAGGCCGCATTGGCGCGGCCCATGAAATGATCGAGCCGTTCCAACCTTACCGGCCCAACCCTACCGGCCCGGCACCGGCACCGCCGGCGGGCGGCGCAGCGCATACCACAGCAGCCCGGCGCCGATCACCAGCATCGGGATCGACAGGATCTGCCCCATCGTCAGCCCGCCCGCCAGATAGCCCAGGAACGGATCGGGCTGGCGGAAACTCTCGCTGACGATCCGGCAGATCCCGTAGCCGACGACGAAAACCCCGGTGAGCGCGCCGAACCGGGCGCGCAGCCGGTCGCTCTGCGCCAGCGCGATCATCACCGCGAACAGGACCACGCCTTCCAGGCTCGCCTCGATCAGTTCCGACGGGTAGCGCGGCAGCGGCCCGGCCTCGGGGTAGATGATCGCCACCGGCAGCCAGCAATGCGCGGCGGTGCAGCCCTCCACCACGCGGCCCCACAGCTCGCCGTTGATGAAATTCGCCACCCGCCCGAGGCCGAGGCCGATCGGCACGCAGGTGGCGACCCGGTCGGCGAACCCGAGGATCGGGATCTTGTTCTGACGGCAGAACCACCAGATCGCCAGCGCGACGCCGATCGCCCCGCCGTGGAAACTCATGCCGCCGTCCCACACCGCCGGGATCAGCAACGGATGCGCGAAGTAGAGCGCCGGCTGGTAGAACAGCACGTAGCCGAGCCGCCCGCCGAGCACCACGCCGAGCGTCGCCCAGGTGAGGAAATCGTCCACCTGCTCCACCGTCGCCACGACGGGGAAGCGCCGCACCAGATGCCGCGCCAGCCGCCAGCCGAGCACCAGGCCAGTGATATAGGCGAGCGCGTACCAGCGGATCGAGATCGGACCGAGGTGGATCGCGACCGGATCGAAGCCGGGATAGACGAACGGGACGCTCATGCGAACGGATCGGCTTGCATCAGATAGTCCTGCACATAGCGGCGGATGCCTTCTTCCAACGGCGTGAACTGTCCGGCGTAGCCGGCGGCGCGCAGCCGTTCCATGCGCGCCTCGGTGAAGGACTGGTACTGGCCGCGCAGCTTCGCCGGCATGTCGATGAACTCCACCCGCCGCGGCGCCCCGGCGGCGTCGCACACCGCGTGCGCGAGATCGAGATAGCTGCGCGCCCGCCCGGTGCCGAGGTTGAACAGCCCATTCACCGCCGGCGTGTCCATGAGCCAAAGCATGACATCGACGACATCCCCCACCCAGATGAAGTCGCGCGCCTGCGCCCCGTCCGCCAGGCCCGGCCGATCGGAACGGAACAGCCGCGGGGCGAGGCCGGCCCTGAGCTCGTCGTGCTTGACCTTCACCACCGAGATCATCGGCCCCTTGTGGTACTCGTTCGGGCCATAGACGTTGAAGAACTTGAGCCCCGCCCACTGCGGCGGACGCGGCGCCCCGGCGGCCAGACGGCGCGCCACCTCCTGGTCGAACGCCTGCTTGGTCCAGCCGTACAGATTGAGCGGGCGCAGCGCCGCCAGCGCCTCCGGCCGCGCGTCGTCCTCGAACCCCGCCGCGCCGTCGCCATAGGTCGCGGCGGAGGACGCATAGATCAGGCGGGTGCCCCGGGCGGCGCACCAGTCCCACAGGCGCAGCGGCAGTTCCACGTTCGTGGCCCAGGCGCGGTCGCCGTCGGTGGCGGTGGTCTCGCTGATCGCGCCGAGGTGGAAGATCATCTCCAGCGGCGGGTGGGCGGCAAGAAAATCGTCCAGCGCCTCGGGCGCGAGCAGCCGGGACGGCGCGTGGCGCGCAAGGTTGCGCCACTTGCCTTCCGTGCCGAGCCAGTCCACCACGACCGTCTCGATCCCTCGCCGCGCCAGCGCGGCCTGCAGATTCGAGCCGATGAAACCGGCCCCACCCGTCACCATAATCATGGCGCGGGCTTATAGAGGCATCCGCGCCGCCGCGGCAGGGGGCCCGATGCGGGGCACCGGACGGCCGGATCCCCTTCAACCCCGGATCCCCTTGAACAAGGACCATGCGACATGAGCGACCGGCCAAAACTGTTCGACGACCTGGCCGGCGTGGCCGGCGGCGCGATCTCCGCCCTCGCGGGGCTGCGCGACGAGGCGGAGGCGATCATGCGCGCCCGCATCGACGACACGCTGCGCCGGCTGGACCTCGTGCGCCGCGACGAGTTCGACGCGATGCAGGAACTGGCGACCAAGGCGCGCGAGGCACAGACGGCGGCGAGCGAGGAACTTGCCCGCACCGCGGCGCGGCTTGCCGCGCTGGAGCACCGCGTGGCGGCACTCGAAAGCCCGACGGACGCGCGGGACGCCGGTGCCGAACCCGAAGCTGCCCCCTGATCGGGCACGGCAACCCGGCCCCCAATCTTTCGCATCTGCGAAAGATTGGGACCTGCCGGACCGTCGTCGCTCTTGCGGCGCGGCAAGACCGATCGCTAGGGTGTTGGCGTGGCTTTCCGGCCAAGACCTCGCCCGAGTCGCCCTCGACCGCCTGCTGCGCCTGCGCCGGCCTTCCTCCAGACGGGAGACCTGAAATGCCCGCCACGAACCAATCCTTCGCGGAACCGGACTCGGCGGCCAATCCGCTCGATGTTCTGGAACAGATCATCGGCGCCAACGAATGGGCGTTCGAACGGCGCAACGACGCCGAAATGGCGGCCGAGGCGCCCGGCCGCTGGTGCGACTACGGCCTCTATTTCAACTGGTCGCACGAGATCAGCGCCATGCACTTCACCTGCGCCTTCGACCTGAAGGTGCCGCCGAAGCGCCGCGGGGCGCTCTATGAACTGCTGGCGCTCGCCAACGAGCGGCTGTGGATCGGCCATTTCGGCATGGACCCGGACGAGGGCATGCCGGTGTTCCGCCATTCGGTGCTGCTGCGCGGCGCGCCGGGCGCCTCGGCCGAGAGCCTGGAAGACATGGTCGATATCGCCATCACCGAATGCGAGCGCTTCTTCCCCGCCTTCCAGTTCGTGCTGTGGGGCGGCAAGACGCCGACCGACGCGCTGGACGCGGCGATGCTGGAATGCGTGGGCGAGGCGTGACCGCCATCCCGCCCATCCTGCTGGTCGGCTGCGGGCGCATGGGCGGGGCGATGCTGGCCGGCTGGCGCGAACAGGGCCTCGCCGCCTCGGTCGCCGTCGATCCGGCGGCGGAGGCCGCGGCGCTCGCCGGCGCAGACCTGCTTGTGGTGGCCGAGGCGGCGGCGATCCCCGCCGGCTTTGCCCCCGCCGCCATCGTCTTCGCGGTGAAACCGCAGGTCGCCACCGCCACCGTGGCGCAGTACGCAGGCCGATTCCCCGGCGCGGTCGCGCTGTCGATCATGGCCGGGCGCACCATCGGCGGACTGCGCGCCCTGCTCGGCGCGGCGGCGCCGATCGTGCGTGCGATGCCGAACACCCCGGCGGCGGTGCGCCAGGGGATCACCGTCGCCTGCGCCGGCGCCGGCGTCAGCGCGGCCCAGCGCGGCCTGTGCGAGACGCTGCTGCGCGCAATCGGCGCGGTGGCCTGGGTGGCGGACGAGGCGCTGCTCGACCCGGTGACCGCGGTTTCGGGCAGCGGGCCGGCCTATGTGTTCCTGCTGGCGGAACTGCTGGAGCAGGCGGCGATCGAACAGGGAATCCCGGCCGATCTCGCCCGCCTGCTGGCGCGGCAGACGGTGGCCGGATCGGGCGCGCTGCTGGCGGCCAGCACCGAGGACGCGGCGGCGCTGCGCCGGGCGGTCACCAGCCCGGCCGGCACCACCGAGCGCGCCTTGCAGGTGCTGATGGCGCCCGACGCCTGGCCGGCGGCGCTGTCGCGCGCGATCGCCGCGGCGACCCAACGCTCGCGCGAACTGGCGGGCTGAACGGCCCGCGCGCCGCTGACAAACCGGGGCGGCGTGCCTAGATTGTCCCCATGGACATCACCGAATTCGATCGCGGCCTGATCCTGCACGCCTTCGCCCTGGCGGGCGAGCAGGGTTGGGCGCGCGTCAGCATCGCCGAGGCAGCGCGGCGTGCCGGCCTGCCGCTCGATCAGGCGCGGGCCCGCTTCTCCGGCCGGACGGCGCTGTTGTTGCGGTTCGGCAGCATGGCCGATCAGGCCGCGCTGGCCGCGCTGCCCGCCGAGGATTCGGTGCGGGACAAGCTGTTCGCGCTCGTCATGCGGCGGCTGGACGTGATGCAGGCGCATCGCGCCGGCGTGCTCGCGCTGCTGCGCGCGCTGCCGTTCGATCCGCCGCTGGCGCTGCTGCTCGCCTGCGCCTCGCGCCGGAGCCTGCGCTGGCTGGCGCAGGCCGCGGGGGTGGACACTTCCGGGCTGCGCGGGGAATTGCGGGTGAAGGGGCTGATCGGCGTCTGGCTATGGACGCTGCGCGCCTGGCAGGCGGACGAGACCCAGGACCTGTCGCACAGCATGGCCGCGCTCGATACCGCGCTCGCCCGGGCGGAGCGGATGGCCGGCTGGCTCGGCCGCAGCGCCGGCGCCGGCGAGGACGTGTCGGCCACCGAACCGCCGGAGGCCGCGCCGCCGCCGCTGGCCGACGCGGTCTGAAACCGGTCCGCTACCCCTTCCCGAACAGCCGCGCCGTCGCCGCGAACACCTGCTTCGCCCGTTCGTCGGGCGGCGGCGGGTTCGCCATCGGGATCTCGCAGGACAGCACGGCGTGGTCCGGCAGCACGTCCAGCAGGTCGCGCAGCGGAAGGGTACCGGTGCCGGGGAGCATCCGGCCACCCCGCGCTTCGGCGATGATTGCCTCGCGCGTAGCCGGCGGCGTCGCGCCGGCGTCGCAGATCTGCACGGTGCGGATCAGGGCGGGATCGAGGCCGCGCAGATCCGTCGGGGCGGCGCCGTTGCGGATCAGGTGCAGCGCATCGACCAGGATCGCCCCGTTCGGCCGGGCGGCGGCGCGCACGGTGCGCAGCGCGTCGGCCAGGGTGGCGACCGGGCGCCAGCCCATCCATTCCAGATCGACCCCGAGTCCGTAGCCGGCGGCCGCCTCGCACAGCGCGGCGAAGCCGGCGGCCTGACGCGCGGGATCGGGGTCGTCGCCGCAGGCGCTGATGCAGGCGGCACCGAGCGCCGCGGCCTGCTCCAGCACCGGAACGATGGCGGCGGCGGCGAAGTCGGGGCCGATGGTGACGAATTCGATGTCGTGGACACCGACCCCCTCCCCGTCCAGGCGCCGGCGCATCTCCGCCAGCGCCACGCTGCCCGGCGGAAGCGCATAGGCGACGCCGCCGGGATGGGCCGGATGCAGGCGCAGGCCGATCAGCGCGAAGCCCGCGCGCGCGGCAATCCCCACAAGGTCGATCGGCGGAACTTCGAGCGCGGTGAGATGCGCGAGGCCGAGCCTGGGCAGACGGTCGGTGCGCATCGGTCCTATCCCTCGTGCGCCAGCGCCAGCCCCGCCTCCGGCCAGTCCATCGCCACCAGTTCCCCGCGCCCCGAGAGCGTGATGAACGCGGTGCGCCGGTCCTTGCCGCCGAAACAGATGTTCGTGGTCATCGGATCGCCGGTCATCACCTGCCGCAGCACCGCGCCCTGCGGGGAAATCACGCTGATCGCGCCGGTGATCAGCGTGGCCACGCAGACGTTCCCCGCCGCGTCCACCGCCAGGCTGTCGAACCGCTGGTAGCCCGGCAGCCCCGCCACCAGCCGCCCGCCATGCGGCGAGGGGAACGGCGCCTTCCGCGCCACCCCCGGCGCCTCCAGATCGAACGCCCAGAGCCGCCCGGTCTCGGTCTCCGCCACATAGACCGCGCCGCCATCCGGGGAGAGGCCGACGCCGTTCGGGGTGAGGATCGGATAGGCGACCTCGACGATCTTCGAGCCGTCCGCCAGCGCGTAGTAGAGCCCGCCGTGGTCGCGGTCCCGCGCCCGCGTCTTGCCGAGGTCGGAGAAATAGAACCCGCCGTGCCGGTCGAACACGATGTCGTTCGGGCCGCGCAGCGGATGCGCGCCGCAGCGGTCGTACAGCACCGAAACGGCCCCGGTGGCGGGATCGATCCGCTCGATCCGCCCGCCGGCGTAGTCCGAAGCCTGCGCGACCGGGCGCAGCATCCCCGCCTCCAACCGCCAGGCGAAGCCGCCGTTGTTGCAGACGTAGAACGCGCCGTCCGGGCCGAGCGCCAGTCCGTTGGGCCCGCCGCCGGGGCGCGCGATCACCTCGGTCCGCCCGTCCGGGTGGACGCGGGTGACGGTCTGGCGCTCGATCTCCACCAGAACGACCGTGCCGTCGGCCATGGCGACGGGGCCTTCGGGGAAAGCCAGGCCGGTGGCGATAGTGCGCATTTCGGTCATTGGTCCGTTTCCTTGCGTATGGTTTCTTCTGCGGTATCAGTTGCCACCGGCGGGGCCGACCCTTCGTGGATGAAACCGCGGTCCGGCACGGCCCCTCCCGTCATGGCCGGGACGGCGATGCACGGGGCAGGTTTCAGCTTAGTCAGTCCGTCGCGGCGGCGCACGCCTGCACGAGCGCCTCGATCGAGGGAAACACGCGCGCCCCCGCCGCTTCCAGCCGTCGCGTCTTCTCGGCCAGGGTGCCGCTCGCGCCATGCACCAGCGCCCCCGCGTGGCCCATCGCCACGCCTTCCTTCGCCTCCTGCCCGGCGATCAGCGCGAACAGCGGCTTGTCCCCGCCGAGCGCGGCATAGGCCGCGGCGCAGTCTTCTTCCTCGGTGCCGCCCACCTCGCCCACCAGCACGATCACGCGGGTGCGCGGATCGGCCAGGAACACCGGCAGCAGATCGGGGAACCGCATTCCCTTCACCGGATCGCCGCCGACGCCCACCCACAGGCTCTGCCCCAGGCCGGCGCGGGCCAGCCGCCAGCCGACTTCGTACGACAGCGTGCCGGATTTCGACATCAGCCCGAACGATCCCGGCCGCAGCGCCACATCCGGCAGGAAGCCGAGCTTCACCTGCCCGGGAATCGCCATCCCCGGCGTGGAGGCACCGATCCACACCGCCCCCGCGGCCCGCGCGGCAAGCCCGATCCGCAGCGCGTCCTGCGCCGGCACGCCCTCGGCCACCGTCACCAGCAGCACGATCCCGGCGGCGAAGGCCGCCAGCGCGGCGGCCAGCGTCTCCGCCGGCGGGGTCATCGCCACCGAAACGACCGCGCCGGTCGCCGCCACCGCCGCCGCGCAATCGGCGAACACGGGCACGCCGGCGATCTCCCGCCCCGGCGCGCCCACCGCCACGCCGGCAACTATATTCGTTCCATACGCGCGCATCAGCGCCGCGTGCGTCCGCCCCATCCGCCCGGCGATGCCCTGCACCAGCACCGGCGTGGCGCGTGAGAGCCCGGCGATCGTGGCGTGAGAGAGCCCGGCGATCGTGGCGCGTGAGAGCCCGGCGATCGTGGCGCGTGAGAGCCCGGCGATCATGGCGCGCGCACCGCCGCCGCCACCAGGGCGAGCGCGGCGTCCAGATCGTCCTCCACCGCCACGCCCGGCGCGCGTTCGCCCAGCACCTGCCGCGCCGCCTCCGCCCCGCGCCCGATCAGCCGCGCCACCACCGGCACGCGCAGGCCCGGCGATTGCGCGAGCGCATCGGCCAGCAGCCCGGCGAACTCCGCCAGATCGGTGATGCCGGCGAAGATGTTCACCAGCACCACGCGCAGGCTCGGCCGCGCCGCCATCCAGCCCAGCGCGGCAACGATCCGCTCCGGCGAACCGCGCAGCATGGACGTGCGGATGTCGCAGAAATTGAGCGGGCGGGCGCCGCGCGCGGTAAGCTCGTCGATCAGCATCATCGACAGCCCCGCCCCGGTGGTGAGCAGGCCGATCTGCCCATCGGGATCGATCTCCACATAGTCGAACCCGGCGTGCAGCTTGCGGTGCGCGTCGGCATAGGCCTCCGGCCGCGCCTCGATCAGCCGCGCGACCTCGGGCTGGCGATCGAGCGCGTTCAGATCGACCACCACCTTGGCGTCGCCCGCCACCGCTTGCGTGTCCGTCACGAACAGCGGATTGATCTCCGCCAGCATCAGATCCCGTGCCAGCAGCATCCGCCCGAGCGCGCGTGCCGCGGCCGCCACCGCCGGCGCGGCGATGGCGGCCGCGATCGCGGCGTCGATGGAAGCGACGTCCGGCGCGCACAGCACCCCCTGCCCGGCCCCGGCCTGCTCTACGTCCACCCCCCCTTCGGCCAGATGGATCAGCCGCACCCCATAGCGCGCCGGATCGAGCATCAGCGCCAGGTAGTGCTCCACCCCGGTCACTTCGGACTCGATCAGGCAGGCGCCGACGCGATGGCCCTTGTGGGTGGCGCCAAGCATCGCGCGCAGCGCCGCGGCGACCTCCGCCGCGGAGGCGCAACGGCGCACCAGCCCGGCCTTGCCGCGCCCGCCGGCGGGAAGCTGCGCCTTGACGATCCAGGGGCCGGCGCCCGGCAGCGACGGCGGATCGGCCGAGGTGGCCAGGATGCCGGCCGGCACCGCGATCCCGCCGGCGGCGAACAGCGCCTTGCCGTCCGCTTCGATCAGCAGCATCGCCGCCGCGCCGCCTTCATGGCGCCAGCCCGCGCTCGGCGCGGGTGGCCGCCAGATCGTCGGCGATGAAGGCGCGCACCACGTCCTCGAAGCCCTCATGCGCCGCGAAACCAAGCGCGGGGGCGCGCACCGGCGCAAAGCCCGCCGGCCAGGTGCCGACGATGGCGGCGATCTCGGGGTCCGGGACCCGCGTCACCAGCGCCGACGCACCTGGCCGCACCGCTTCCAGCGCCGCCAGCATCCCGCCCACCGTCATGCGCAGCCCCGGCGGGTTCACGCCGCGATCGAGGCCGAGCGGTGCGCCGTCCATCGCCGCGGCATGCAGCAGCCAATCGACCGCCCGGCGCGGGCTGGCCAGCCAGGCGGCGAAATCCTCCGCCACCGGCAGCTCCGCCGGCAGCCCCAGCAGCGGCTCGCGGATAATGGCCGAGAAGAAGCTCGACGCCGCCCGGTTCGGCCGCCCCGGCCGCACCACGATGGTAGGAAGTCGCAATGAAACCGCATCGAGGTAGCCGCGCCGGGAGGCATCGCCCAGCAGCAGTTCGGCCGCCGCCTTCTCCGCCCCGTAGCTGTTGGCGGGCACCTGGCGCGCGTCGTCGGGCAGAGAGGCGCCCTGCCCGCCGCTGAAGCTCGCCACCGAAGACGTGAACACCACGCGCGGCGGCGCGGCGGCGGGCGCGCTCTCGCGCAGCCGGCGGCAGGCGTCGATCACCTGCAGCGTGCCGTGCAGGTTGACGCGCATGCCGAGCGCGTAATCCGCCTCCGCCTGCGCGCTGACCACGGCGGCGAGATGGAACACCGCGCCGGTGCCGGGCGGGATCGCCGCCTCCGGCAGCGCGGCGAGGTCGCCGGCAATGGCGCGCACCGGAAACGCGGCGCCGGGCGGCGCCGGCGGCGCGGCGATGTCGAACAGCGTGAGGCCGGTGATCGGCGTCGCCCCGAGCCGGCCACGCCGCGCCAGTTCCGCCGCAAGCTTGCGGCCGAGGAAGCCCCCGCCGCCCAGGATCGAGATGTTCATCCGACCGATGTATCAGCCGCCGCGGCGGGCTGACCAGAGGGGGGGGATGATCGGGGGGCGGGGCAATCAGGTGCAGCGCCACGCGCCGTCACCTCTCCCGCTGCGCGGGAGAGGTGAAGAGGAAGCGGCCTTCACCCGATTGCCCTGCGCGCGGGCTGCGCCATCGGGGCAACGCGACCGGCCTTCCCTTGCGTGCAGCGCCGGGCAAGCCCGCGTCATCGCCGCTTGATCGGCCCCGACCGATCCCGCAGTGTCCGCCCGGCCGAGACCGGCCGGAGGGGGCACCGCGCCGCCGCATGGGCCCCTGTCCCCGCTCCCGACCGCATGCCCGCGATGGGCCTCGCCTGATGGAAACCGTGATGATCCCGCCTGAGCCCTGCGCGGCCCGATGACCGCCGCGACGCGCACCCAAGGCCCGGTCCTGGCGTCGGACCGGGTACCGCACCGCGCCATGATCACCGCCTGCATCATCGGCGCCACCCTGATGCAGGCGCTCGACCAGACCATCGCCAATGTGGCGCTGCCCTATATGCAGGGCAGCTTCTCGGCGAGTTTCGACGAGATCACCTGGGTCCTGACCTCCTACATCATCGCCGCGGCGATCATGACCGCGCCGGTCGGCTGGCTCGCCGCGCGGTTCGGCCGCAAGCACCTGTTCATCGCCTGCCTGATCGGCTTCACCATCGCCTCGATGATGTGCGGCGCGGCGCAGACGCTGACGCAGATCGTCGCCTTCCGGCTGTTTCAGGGCGTGTGCGGCGCCGCGCTGGTGCCGCTGTCGCAATCCACGCTGCTCGATATCTACCCGCCGGAGCGGCGCGCCTTCGCGATGGCGATCTGGGGCATGGGGGTGATGATCGGCCCGATCCTGGGCCCCACGCTGGGCGGCTACCTGACCGATTTCTACAGCTGGCGCTACGTCTTCTACATCAACCTGCCGTTCGGCCTGTTCGCCACCCTGGGCCTGCTCACCTTCATGCCGGACGAGCGCGGATCGGGCCCGATGCGCTTCGACTGGGTGGGCTTCGCCGCGCTCGGCATCGGCATCGGCGCACTGCAACTGGTGCTCGACCGCGGCCAGGAGCTCGACTGGTTCTCCGCCCGCGAGATCGTGGTGGAGGCGGTGCTGGCCGGGCTGGGGCTTTACCTGTTCGTCGTGCACATGCTCTCGGCCCGCCGTCCGCTGATCCGCCCGAGCCTGTTCCGCGACGTCAATTTCGCCGCCGGCGCGGTGATGATGTTCGCCGCCGGCACCGTGCTGGTCTCCACCATGTCGCTGATGGCGCCGTGGCTGCAGATCCTCGGCAACTACCCGGTGGCGACGGCGGGGCTGGTGATGGCGCCGCGCGGGATCGGCAATTTCGCCACCCTCATCGTCAGCGGCCGGCTGGCGCAGCGGATCGATCCCCGGCTGCTGGTGGGCACCGGGCTGCTGCTGATGTGCTGGTCGTTCTGGATCATGACCGGCTGGACGCCGGACGTGTCGGAACGGGAAATCATCACCGCCATCATCGTCCAGGGCGCCGGGCTCGGGTTGTTCTTCACCCCCTTGCAGGTGCTGGCCTTCGCCACGCTGGAGCCGGCCTTGCGCACCGAGGGCGCGGCGGTGTTCAGCCTGTTCCGCAACATCGGCGCGGCGATCGGCGTGTCCATCACCGCCTCGGTGCTGGCGCGCAACACGCAGGCGCTGCACGCGATCATCGGCGCCGCGGTCACCCCGTTCAACCGTGCGCTGGCGGCCTATCCCGCGCTCGATCCGGCGCACCGCCCCGGCGCGGCGCTGCTGGCGCGCATCATCGACCGGCAGGCGCAGATCGTTGCCTATGCCGACGACTACAAGATGCTGATCTTCACCACCATGCCGGCGATCCTGCTGCTGTTCGTGATGCGCCGCCCGCGCCGGATCGGCGTGCCGGTGGAGACGCACGCGGCGATGGACTAGCCGGACCACCGCAAGTTTCTTCCGGCCCCGCTGCCCCGGCCGGACCGAATCCCCCGCGAGTGCACCGCAGCATCGTGACGAATCTGGCGAACTGCGTCGCCCCCCGTCACGGCGCTTGGCAGCGGGGGCCAACCCATCCCATGTTCCACATCTGGCCGCTCGGGATTGCGGCAGGGGGATGACCCCAGGGGGATGGTCCATGGATATCGGTCCGGCACGCGCCAACATCACGCTGGAAAGCCGGTTCGTCGAACTGGACACGCCGGTGCTGCTCTCGGGCGTGCAGGCGCTGGTGCGGCTGCTGCTGGAACAGGCGAGACTCGACCGCGCTGCCGGGCACCGCACCGGCGGCCTCGTCTCCGGCTACCGCGGCTCCCCGCTCGGCGGGTTCGATCTCGAGCTCTGGCGCCGCCAGAAGCTGCTCACCGCGCACGACATCCGCTTCCAGCCCGGGCTGAACGAGGACATGGCCGCGACCATGATCTGGGGTACCCAGCAGCTGGACGCCTTCCCCGGCGCGCGTGTCGATGGCGTGTTCGGCGTCTGGTACGGCAAGGGTCCCGGGGTCGATCGCTCGGGCGACGCGTTCCGCTGCGCCAACATGCTCGGCACCCACCGCCTCGGCGGCGTGCTGGCGGTGGCGGGGGACGATCACGGCGCGCAATCCTCCACCTACCCGCACCAGACCGAGCACGTCTTCGAAGGCGTGATGATGCCGATCCTGAACCCGGCCTCGGTGCAGGACATCCTGGATTTCGGCCTGGCCGGGATCGCGCTGTCGCGCTTCGCCGGGCTGTGGACCGCGCTCAAGACCACCGCCGAAACCGCCGAGCAGGCCGCCACCGTGCTGGTCCCGGCCGAGCGCCGCTTCGCCATGCCCGATTTCGCGCTGCCGGCCCATCCCATCGGCTACGACCCGCGCCTCAGTTTCCCCGCCGACCGCGCCGAGCTGGAACGGCGGGTGATGGAAGACCGGCTGCCGGCCGCGCTCGCCTGGGTGCGCGCCAATCCGTTCGACCGGCTGATCTTCGGCGCCGCCGACGCGCCGATCGGGCTCGTCACTGTCGGGCGCGCGCATGCCGATACGATGCACGCGCTGCGCCGGCTCGGTCTCGAATCCCACCCACAGCTCGCGCTCTACAAGGTCGGCCTCTCCTGGCCGTTGGAAGCCGAGGGGCTGCGCGCCTTCGCCCGCGGCAAGCGCGCCCTGCTGGTGATCGAGGAGAAG
>JAJZVS010000368.1 GCA_021845555.1 Pseudomonadota bacterium | reverse complement strand
AGCGCCGGGCCAGCCGCCGGACATAGGTGTGGATCAGCACGGTGAACCGCCCCTCGAACCGCCGGCGCGCGCCCTCGTGGGCGATGATATCGCACAGCATCGCCATGATCCGCGTGAAGCGGTCGGCCAGGAGGGGGGAGAGGGTCAGGGACATCGGGGCGAACGTATAAGGGACATGATATTTCGTGTCAAGGTTTTTGTTCCTTGCGCCGTCCCTCCCCTCTGGCGCGTCCGGCGTCCCGCGTCCCGCCCCCTCGTCGTGGCCGCCCCCCAATGCGTCATCGACGGGCCCGACGCATCGGCGACGGACGAACGGGGGCGAACCCGCGTTGACCCTCGGCAAACCCGAGAGTAAGCCACCGCAACGGCCGGGCGCCGGGCGCGCGCCGGCGCAAGGAGCATGGAGCACACGTGCAGGACGTTCGCGACGCGCTGATGCTGGCGCGCAGCTCAGAGGGCAAGCTGGTCCAGCGCCCCCTGTCGCCGCATTTGCAGGTTTACAAGTGGCCGGTCAGCATGGCGCTGTCGATTGGCCACCGGATTTCCGGCGTCGGGCTGGCGATCGGCACGCTGTTGATGACATGGTGGCTGGTGGCTGCCGCGCTGTCGGACGGCGCTTTCGCCGCGGTGCAGGGGGTGTTGTCCTCGGTCATCGGCGTGCTCGCGCTGATGGCCTGGACCGCGGCGCTGATTTTCCATCTTTTCAGCGGCATCCGCCACCTCATGTGGGACATCGGCCTCGGCTTTGACGACCGCTCCTACCGGACCTCCGGCTGGACGGTCGTGGTGGCCGTGGTGGCGGCCACGCTGATCGTGTGGGCCGTCGGCCTGGCGGTATGGTGAGGACAGGGTGATGCGAACGACGTCAGGCAAGACGATCCGGGTGGACATCCGCCGTTCCATGCTGGGCCGGGCCCGCGGGCTCGGCGCGGCGCACGAAGGGGCACGGACCTGGTGGGCGCAGCGGGTGACGGCGCTGGCGCTGGTGCCGCTCACGCTCTGGTTCATCGCCACGATGATCGGGCTCGAAGGCACCGACCGGGCCGGCGTGCGGGCCTGGCTGCACGCGCCGGTGTCGCTGGTGCTGCTGCTGTGCCTGATCCTCGCCACCTTCTGGCACATGGCGCTGGGGTTGTGCGAAGTGATCGAAGACTATGTTCATCAGGGGGCCCTGCGGCTCACCCTGCTGCTCGGCGTCCGGGCGGCATGCGTGCTGCTGGGGCTGCTCTGCACCGTCGCCGCGCTGCGGCTTGGCCTGTAGCCGCCCGGTTGAAAGGAACTCTGCCACGATGAACGCGATCACCATGCCGTCCTCGCGCGCCTACAGTTTCGTCGATCACACGTATGACGTGGTGGTTGTCGGCGCCGGCGGGTCGGGGCTGCGCGCCACCCTCGGGATGGGCGCGGCGGGGCTCAAGACCGCCTGCATCACCAAGGTGTTCCCCACGCGCAGCCATACCGTGGCGGCGCAGGGCGGCGTGGCCGCGGCGCTCGGCAATATCGATGCCGACGACTGGCGCTGGCACATGTACGACACCGTGAAAGGGTCGGACTGGCTCGGCGACCAGGACGCGATCGAATACATGTGCCGGGAAGCCGTGCCGGCGGTGCACGAGCTGGAACATTTCGGCGTGCCGTTCTCCCGCACGGAAGAAGGCAAGATCTACCAGCGCCCGTTCGGCGGCCACATGAAGGACTACGGCCGCGAACCGGCCCGCCGCGCCTGCGCCGCCGCCGACCGCACCGGGCACGCCATCCTGCATACACTCTATCAGCAGAGCCTGAAGCACGAGGTGGAGTTCTTCGTCGAATACTTCGCCCTCGACCTGATCCTGGACGACGAGGGCGTCTGCCGCGGCGTGACCGCCTGGTGCCTGGAAGACGGCTCGATGCACCGGTTCCGGGCGCAGACCGTGGTGATGGCCACTGGCGGCTACGGCCGTGCGTTCCTGTCCTGCACCTCCGCCCACACCTGCACCGGCGACGGCAACGGCATGGTGCTGCGCGCCGGCCTGCCGTGCCAGGACATGGAGTTCGTCCAGTTCCACCCGACGGGGATCTTCCCCGCCGGCTGCCTGATCACCGAAGGCGCCCGCGGCGAGGGCGGCTACCTGACGAACAGCGAAGGCGAGCGGTTCATGGAGCGCTATGCGCCCACCGCCAAGGACCTCGCCTCGCGCGACGTGGTGTCCCGCTCGATGACGATCGAGATCGCCGAAGGGCGCGGCTGCGGTCCGAACAAAGAATATATCATGCTGCACCTGGAACACCTGGGTGCCGACCTGCTGCACGAGCGGCTGCCGGGCATTTCGGAAACCGCCAAGGTGTTCGCCGGCGTCGATGTAACCCGCGCGCCGATCCCGGTGCTGCCGACCGTGCACTACAACATGGGCGGTATCCCGACCAACTATCACGGCGAGGTGCTGCGGCCGACGCCGGAGAATCCGGACGCGGTGATCCAGGGGCTGATGGCGGTGGGCGAATGCGCCTGCGTCTCGGTGCACGGCGCGAACCGGCTCGGCTGCAACTCGCTGCTCGATCTGGTGGTGTTCGGCCGCGCCGCGGCGCACCGGGCGGCCGAGACGGTGAAGCCGGGCGCCAGCCAGGCGCCGCTGCCGCTGCGCGCCGGGGAAGCCTCGCTGGATCGGTTCGACCGCGCGCGCAACGCGAAGGGCGGCACAAAGGTCGCGGACCTGCGGTTGCAGATGCAGCGCACCATGCAGTCCCACGCCGCGGTGTTCCGCAACAGCAAGACGCTGGCCGAGGGCGTGAGCAAGATGCACCAGGTCTGGGACGGGCTGGCCGACATCTCGGTGGCCGACCGCAGCCTGATCTGGAACAGCGACCTGATGGAGGCGCTGGAACTGCAGAACCTGATGGGCAACGCGATGGTCACCATGACCGGCGCCGAGGCGCGCACCGAAAGCCGCGGCGCGCACGCCCACGACGATTATCCGGATCGCGACGACGCCAACTGGATGAAGCACACGCTCGCCTGGTGCGACGACGCAGGCAAGGTGCGGCTCGACTACCGGGGCGTGAAGATGCAGACGCTGACCAACGAGGTCTCGGTGTTCCCGCCGAAGAAGCGGGTCTATTGAGCGGACGGAAAGAACGACGACATGGTTGAATTCGCCCTCCCCGCCAACAGCCGCATCACCCAGGGCCGCGCGTATCCCGCGCCGGCGGGTGCCAAGCGCGTGCGCCAGTTCCGCATCTATCGCTGGAACCCCGACGACGGGCAGAACCCGCGCACCGACACCTACGACATCGACCTCGACAGCTGCGGGCCGATGGTGCTGGACGCGCTGATCAAGATCAAGAACGAGGTCGATCCGTCGCTGACCTTCCGCCGCTCCTGCCGCGAGGGCATCTGCGGCTCCTGCGCGATGAATATCGACGGCAACAACACGCTGGCCTGCCTGAAGCCGATCGACGAGGTGACGGGCGCGGTTCGCATCACGCCGCTGCCGCACATGCCGGTGGTGAAGGACCTGGTGCCGGACCTGAGCCAGGCCTACGCGCAGCTGCGCAGCATCGAGCCCTGGCTGAAATCCGAAACCCCGCCGCCGCCGGACGGGGAGCGCAAGCAG
>JAJZVS010000367.1 GCA_021845555.1 Pseudomonadota bacterium | reverse complement strand
CCTGCGCGCCCGCGCCGACGCGCTGGCCGCGCGCACCTTCGAATTGGTGAGCTTCCTGGTCGATGTGCTGAAGCTGGACACGCTGTCCGCGCGCTGGACCGGCGGGCCGGTCACCTATCACGACAGTTGCGCCGGCCTGCGCGAACTCGGGATCAAGGAGCAGCCGCGCCGGCTGCTCGCCGCGGTCGGCGCCGAGGTGAAGGAGATGGCGGAACCCGAGATCTGCTGCGGCTTCGGCGGTACGTTCTGCGTGAAATACCCCGAGATCTCGGTCCGCATGGTCAGCGACAAGACGCGCGACATCGTTGCCTCCGGGGCGGGGACGGTGCTCGCCGGCGATCTCGGCTGCCTGCTGAATATCGCCGGGCGGCTGTCGCGCGAGGGGCAGGCGGTGGCGGTGCGCCACATCGCCGAAGTCCTGGCCGGGATGGACGGCGACCTGCCGGCGATCGGCGCCGGAACGCGGCGCGGCTGAGCGCGGCGATCAGCCCACCGCGATATTGTCGTAGACGCCGACGCCCTGCATTAGCAGAAACTTGCACGGCCCGCCCGCCTGTCCGCGCACGGTGTGGGCGGTCTTCGGCGCCACCGCGCAGCGCTCGCCGGGGGCCAGGCGGTGCAGCGCGCGCGGGGCGCGGGTCTCGACCTCCATCGGGCCTTCCAGACAGACGAAGCTGTCGGTGATGTCGGAATGATAGTGCCAGGGCACGCACTGCCCCGCCGCGAGCGTCAGGACCGAGGCGCGCATATCCGCCCCCTCCATCACCCGATCGTAGCCGGCGATCTCCAGCCGGATGCCGCGTGCGCCTTCCTGCATGTCGTTTCCCCTCGCCCGTTCCGATCGGCTCCGGATAGCACGGATCAGGGGGCTTGGGACCGACCTTCCCCGCCGCGCCGGCGTTTCCCGCCGGGATCACCGCCGCGGCGATCACCCCGCCCGCGACAGCGCCGCGCGCAGGAAGCCCCGCGCGTAGGCCAGCCGCCAGCGGCACATCAGCAGGCGCGGACTGGCCCGTGGCAGCAGCGCCGCCGGGGCGAACAGCGCCGCCACCGCCAGCCGGCGCGGCAGTTCGCGCCACACCAGGCCCGGGCGGCCGAGCAGGCGGCGGCTCCGTACCGCGGAAATCCCTTGCCAGTAGAGGCGCGCCAGCAGCCACCCCGGCGTCAGCCGCGCGGCGGGGATGCGGTGGTGCACCACGATCCGG
Organism: Pseudomonadota bacterium; assembly: GCA_021845555.1. Lineage (GTDB taxonomy): Bacteria > Pseudomonadota > Alphaproteobacteria > Acetobacterales > Acetobacteraceae > JAJZVS01. Next base: position 2,396 of record JAJZVS010000367.1, on the reverse strand, counting down.
GAATCGAATCTTGCCGAATGCCCAGCGTCCTGCAGGCGCCAGGCGAGCTGGACCTCCTCATCGGACAGCAGCGCCGTCCCGCGCCGGCCGATGGCGGCGCAGAAGCCGCCGGCGGCGCGCAGCGTGGCGACGTGCACGACCAGGTTGGCGCCGCACGGCTCCAGCCGCGGCGGCAGATCGGGACCGCGGTATTCGCCCCGCCCCTCGGTCTCGACGATCGACAGCACGCCGCGCAGCGAGGCCGGCCACCAGAGGGGCAACGGCGCCTCCCACCGCGGCAGCACCCGTCCGCCGAGCAGCGCCGGGGGACGGCCCGCCGCCAGCGCCACGAGCACCTGTTCCACCCAGTCCGGCGCGGCCACCGCATCGTCGTCCAGATAGGCGATGTAGGACGCCCCGGCCTCCGCCGCGCCGAGGTTGCGGGCGAGGCTGAGACCGGGCTGTTCCAGCCGCAACAGCCGCGCCCGCGCATACCCGGCCACAAGTTGCCGCAGCGCCGCGGCGGCCTCCGGCGTGGAGGCGCTGTCGATCACCAGCACTTCGAACCGGTCAGCCGGGACCGTCTGGACCCGCAGCCCATCGAGGCAGAGGCGCACATCCTCCGGCCGGTTGTGCGAGCAGATGCAGACGGTGACTGCCGCGGCGCCCATGGCGGGACGGATAGCGCCGAGGCGTTGCCGAATGGTTAGCGCCGAGGCATTGCCGAATGGCTAGCGCCGGGGGCCGCGTCAGTGGATGCCGATGATCACACCGAAACCGGGACCATAGACCACCGGAGGCGGGGCATAGCCGGGGTAGCCGCCGTAGGGCGCGCCGTAACCCGGGCCATAGACCACCGGCGGGCGACGGTAGTGGTCGCGGCGCCAGTGCTGGTTCCAGTTATTCTGCCTGCCACGGGGGTAACCGCGATAATGGCCCCGATCCTCCGCGTGCGCGCCGACCGCGCCGGCGAGCGCGCCAACGGCGAGCATCGCCAGGATCGCGACGCCTGCCGCGGCACTGGCTGACCGGCGCCGCTTCGGTTTCGTATCGTTGGTCGAGGACATGACCGACCTCCTGTTATGGGCATGGTGCCGCCTCGCGCACCGCGACCGTTCATCCGGACGGTGCGCGCGCGGCGTGGGTAGGGCCGAAAGCCGTTGCCGCCGGAGCGGAACCGGCGGGAACCTCGCGGGTCCGCCGCCGGTCTGGTGTCCGGTCGTAATGGATCGCGACTCGCGTGAGTGACCTATCGACTTTCCACGAAAGCCGATACTAGCGGTGCGCGCGGACGTGCTTGGGCCGGCCGAAATTATTGAACACCGTGTCGGCATTCTTCTTTTGCGCATCGGACATCGAGTCGTAGAGCTTGGTGAAGGCAGGTACGAGGCGATTGAGCCCGTCCACCCGCGCCTGGGCGAAGTCCTGATAGGTATCCAGGTCCTGGAGCGCGGTCATGCTTCCCTTCACCTGCGCGCGCTTCGCCGTGATGAGCTTTTCCATGTTGGCGGCATTGTCGCGCATCACCTGCGCCACGGCGTTCCAATCCGCCTCCTGCGCCGGCGTGATCTTCAGTTCGCCACGCAGAACGGCAATGCGATGCTCCACCGTCTCCGGCTTGAATTTCGCGGCTCGCCGGGCATTGGCGGTCTTGGCGGGGGCATTCTGCGCCAGCTGCATGGGCGCGCCGACGGCCGGACTGGCATGCGCCACCGCCAACGGACCGGCAAGAAAAGTCGTGCCCAGCAGTGCCGCGATCGCGAACCGACGCGCCGAGGGAAAGAAGGGTTTGCGAGGTGACATCGAAGATGTCCTTTCTGGTGTTTTGCCAAGACGTGGCACTGTGGATGGAGCAGCGAGCCTGGCACCGCAAGCCGGGCCGGTTGAACGCGCAGACGCCGATCGGGCCACAACGATCGGCAGGACGATGGAATCGTGGCCCCGCTCGGCAGCCGGCTCGATGCGCGGACCAGTCTCGGACTGTATCGCGTTCCGGCCTGCCGGGCACGCCATTGCGGACCTCTCGCGGAAATTTGTCCGCGGCCGCAGCGCAAACGCGCCCGCTGCGTGCACGCATGCCCGGGCGGAGACGCCGCCGGCGACCGCCTATCGGGTCACGCTTGTCGTGGTCCGCTCGCGGGTCGTGACCACCGCCGGTGGCGGAACGGTTGTCGTCTTTGTCATGCTGTCGGAGGCGACGCCGTTGCTGTTGCCATAGGTCGTCCTGGTGGCGTCGGTGCGGGTTCCGTCGGCGGCGACCGAGTGCCTGGTGGTCGTCGTGCTCAAGGTGCCGGGCGGCGGCGGAACCAGCGTCGGAACGGTGGTCGTTGTGGTCTGCGAGGTCGTCGTCTGCGCCACCGCAACGCCCGTCATCACGCCGAGCGCCACGGCGCCGGCCAGCAAGAATCTGGTCATGT
>JAJZVS010000366.1 GCA_021845555.1 Pseudomonadota bacterium | reverse complement strand
GCGCGACCACGTCCAGCACCACTCGCCGGCCTTCGATCTCGGCGACGGTCACGGTGATGCTGACTTCCATGCCGAGCGGGGTGGCGGCGGAGTGGTCGAACTCGGCCCGCACGCCGACCGAATCCTCGCCGGGATCGCAATAGTCGAGCAGCAGGTTGCGACAGGTGTACTCGATGTCGCGCAGCACCTCGGGGGTGGCGTAGATGCGCAGGTCCTCGCCCATGAAATCGATCGTGCGGGGGAGATCGATCAGGCGGGTCTCGGTGCGCGCGATGCCGGGGCGCAGGGTCGCTTTCATGCACGGTCCTCCTGCCGGGGTAGGGGCGTGGCCGGCCCCCGGCGCTTATTTACTGAAAGACATACCGCTTTACCGGTTTAGGGCCGGGGCGATCAATCGGAGCATCACAGGAAAAAACTGGGGCGCATTGATCTGGATCAAGGCACCCCCCTTCGTTCGGGAGCAAACGGGGACTTGACCGCTATTCGGTATTCAAGCACCGTAATACGGCAAAAGCGACGGCACGGAGGAGCGACCATGGCGGAGACGGCGACCCAATGGACCATGACGGCGCCCAACGCGCCGTTCGTCCGTCGCGATCTCCCCGCCCTCGCGCCTGGCGCCGACGAGGTGGTCGTGGCGGTCGCCGGCTGCGGCGTCTGCCATACCGATCTCGGCTACCTGTATGACGGCGTGCGCACCAACCACCCGCTCCCGCTCACCCTTGGCCACGAGATCAGCGGCCGGGTGATCGCCGCCGGTGCGGGCGCGGCGCGCTGGCTCGGCCAGGCCGTGATCGTTCCCGCCGTGCTGCCCTGCGGAACCTGCGACCTCTGCCGCCGCGGGCTGGCCACCATCTGCCGCAGCCAGAAGATGCCGGGCAACGATATCGACGGTGGCTTCGCCACCCATATCCGCGTGCCGGGGCGGGGGCTTTGCGCGGTCGATCCCGCGCGCCTCGAAGCCGCCGGCTTGACGCTCGCCGATGTTTCGGTGGTGGCGGACGCGGTGACGACCCCGTTCCAGGCGGTTCGCCGCGCCGGAGTCGGGCCGGGGAGCCTCGCGATCGTGATCGGCATCGGCGGTGTCGGCGGCTACGCGGCGCAGATCGCCCATGCGTTCGGCGCCGCGGTGGTGGCGATCGATATCGACGCCGACAAGCTGGCGCAGATCGGCCGCCACGGCGCCGCGCTCACGCTGAACGCGCGGGAGATGGACGCGCGGGCGCAGAAGGCGGCGATCGCGGAATTCGCGACCGCCAACGGTCTGCGCCGGACCGAGTGGTTCATCTTCGAATGTTCCGGCTCCGCCGCCGGCCAGTCCGCCGCCTGGTCGCTGCTGGTCCCCGGCGCGACGCTGTCGGTGGTCGGTTTCACGATGGACCGGATCGAGCTCCGCCTGTCCAACCTGATGGCATTCGATGCCCGCGCGCTCGGCAACTGGGGCTGCCCGCCGGAACTCTACCCGGCCGCGCTCGACCTGGTGCTGGACGGCAAGGTGCAGCTGAAACCCTTCGTCGAGCAGCATCCGCTGGACGACATCAACGCGATCTTCGCCGCCGCGCACGCGCACGAACTGAAGCGCCGCGCGATCCTCGTTCCCGCCGCCTGAGAGGACCAAGTCCCATGCCAGAAGCCACGCCCGCCGTCGTCGCCCGCACCAGACCCGCCACCCTGGTGGAGCACACGCTGGTCCCGGAACTCTCGTTTCCCGGCCTGCGGGTCGAGAAGCGGCCGGCGAAGCTGCCGGACGGCACGGTGGTGGACGGGCTCTACAATTCCTGGATCATCCTCGACAACCCAGGCCAGCTCAATTCCTACACCACGGCGATGGTGAAGGGCGTGATCCTGGCGTTCCGCGCCGCGTCGGTGGCGCGCGACGTGGTGGCGGTGGTGTTCACCGGATCGGGCGACCGCGCCTTCTGCACCGGCGGGAACACCGCCGAATATGCCGAATACTATGCCGGCAATCCGCAGGAATACCGGCAGTACATGCGGCTGTTCAACGACATGGTCTCCTCCATCCTGGCCTGCGACAAGCCGGTGATCTGCCGCATCAACGGCATGCGCATCGGCGGCGGGCAGGAGATCGGCATGGCTTGCGATTTCTCGATCGCCCAGGACCTGGCGCGGATCGGCCAGGCCGGACCGAAGCACGGCTCGGCGGCGATCGGCGGCGCGACCGACTTCCTGCCGCTGCTGATCGGCATGGAGCGGGCGATGGAATCCGGCACGCTGTGCGAGCACTGGTCCGCGCACAAGGCGTATCGCCTCGGCATGCTGCAGGACATCGCCCCGGCCCTGAAGGTCGATGGCACGTTCATCCCCAACCCGATGGTGGTCACCGACCGGATGCTGGACGAATGGGGCCGCTTCGCGCACGGCGAGCCGAAGACCGGCGAGGAACTTGCCGCAGGCAAGAAACTCCTCGCCCGCGGCACCGTCGATCTTTCCATGCTGGACCAGAAGGTGGACGCGCTGTGCGGCAAGCTGTTGCTGACCTTCCCGGAATGCCTGACCAAAAGCCTGGAGGAACTGCGCAAGCCGAAGATCGAGACGTGGAACCGCAACAAGGAAGACTCCCGCGCCTGGCTCGCGCTCAACATGATGGCCGAGGCGCGCACCGGCTTCCGCGCCTTCCATGAAGGCCCGCGCAACGACCGCGAGATCGATTTCGTCGCCCTGCGCCGCGCGCTCGCGGTGGGCACGCCGTGGACGGAGGATCTGGTCGAGAGCCTGATCCCGCGCGCGAGCGGCGGGCAATGAGCGACTCCCCGCTCCGCGTCTGGCGCACCCACGAAGGCCGGCTCGCGCGCCTGCGCCTGGCGCGGCCCAAGGCCAACGTGCTGGACGCGGCGATGATCGCCGCGCTGGACGCGGCGCTGACCGCTGAACTGGGCCGTGAGACCACGCTCGCGTTGCTGATCGACGCCGAGGGGCCGCATTTCAGCTTCGGCGCCAGCGTGGAGGAACATCTGCCGGAATCCTGTGCGGCGATGCTGCGCGGCTTCCACGCCCTGCTGCTGCGCCTGCTGTCCGCCCCGGTGCCGGTGATCTTCGCGGTGCGCGGCCAGTGCCTCGGCGGCGGACTGGAACTGGCCCTGACCGGCACCAGGATCTTCGCAGCACCAGAGGCGATGTTCGGCCAGCCGGAAATCCGGCTCGGCGTGTTCGCCCCGGCCGCCTCCTGCCTGCTGCCCGGGCGCATCGGCCAGCCGGCCGCCGAGGACATGCTGCTGTCCGGGCGCAGCCTGGGCGCGGAGGAAGCGCGCGCCGCTGGCCTGATCCAGGCGGTGGCGGCGGACCCGGAGGCGGCGGCGACGGACTGGTTCGCCACCCACCTGACCGACAAGAGCGCCGCCGCCCTGCGCTGCGCGATGGCGGCGGCGCGCGGCCCCTTGATCGCGGGCGCGCGGGCGCGGCTGGCCGAACTCGAAACGCTGTACCTCGACGATCTGATGCGGACCCGGGACGCGCTGGCCGGGCTGCAGGCTTTTCTCGGCAAGCGTACCCCCCGTTGGGAGCACCGATAGACATGAGCACCCCCACTTCCGAGATCATCGACCGCTGCCAGGCGCTGTTCGACGATCTGAACTTCACCTACGCGCGCGAAT
>JAJZVS010000365.1 GCA_021845555.1 Pseudomonadota bacterium | reverse complement strand
CTCCGCGCGCACCGACAGGCGGGAGGCCAGGCCCGGCGGCAGCGCGGTCGCGCCGCTGCCACGCGCGGCGAAGGCGAGGTCGCCCGCCACCCGCTCGGCGATGTCGAGCCGCAACAGCACCGGCGGCGCCGCGATCCAGCCGAGTGCGGCGGCAAACCCGGCCGGCCAGGTCTCCGACGGCGCCAGCGAGACCGCGCCCGGCGGCGGCAGCTCCGGCAGCGGCAGGCGATGCCACAGCGCCCAGAGCCGGGCCCGCATCAGGGCCGGCCGCGGTTTCAGCAAGCCGGGCACGAACAGCGCGAACCGGCCCGCCGTCACGCCGATCGCCTTCAGCCGCCGGCGCAGGGCCGGGTCGATCGCGTCCACCGCGGCGCCGGCCGGCGGCGGCAGCCCGCCCGTCCCGGCATGCGCCAGCACGCCCAGCGCCTCGGTCAGCCGGTGCACCGGACCGCGCAGCGCCGGATCGCCGGCGGCGCGCGCCACGGCCTGGGTGAGCGGGGCGAGATCGGCGGCGATTGCGGCGTCGAGAAAGCGCTGCACGCGGACCCGCAGCCGCTCGCGTTCGGCGCCGTCCAGGAACTCGCTGTCCAGCATTTCGACCTGGGGGCGCAGCGACGTGGGGCCGCGGCGCAGGCGGGCGACCGGCGTGTCGTCCCAAGTCACCCGGTGGTCCGGGGTCAGGGCGAAGTCCGCGTCCGCCGCGGCTTCGGCGGCGGCGACGCGGCGCGGCATTTCCTCGCGCAACGCCCGCCGCGCGGCGCGGGCGACCATGCGGCGTTCCTCCCCGGCGGTCGCCGGGTCGGGATGGAAGGTGAAGCCGCCGATGCGGCCGACCGGATGGCCCTCCACCACCACCTCCCCCCGCCGCGTGACGGCCGAGAGCAGCGGCGGGCCGTCCACGGCGTCCAGCCGGCGCAGCAGCAGCGCGGCGCGGCGATCGACGAAGCGGGCCAGCAGCCGCTCGTGCAGCGCGTCCGACAGCAGGTCCTCCACCTCGCGGGCACGACCCTGCCAGTGCGCGGCGTCCTTCACCCAGTCGGGGCGGGCGGCGATGTAGGCCCAGACGCGAATGCCAGCGAGGCGCTGCATCAGCGTGTCGATATCGCCCTCCGGTCGGGCCAGCTGGTCGATCTGGGTGGCGAGGAAATCGCTCGGCACGGTGCCGCCCTCGACCACATGAAAGAACATGCGCGCGCAGAGCCTGGCGTGCGTCTCGTCGGCGAGCTTGCGGAAGTCGGGGATCTGGCAGGCTTCCCACAGCAGGCGCACCCGGCCACGTCCGCGCGCGCGGGCGCGGATCTCCGGCTCGCGCGCCAGCGCGGCCAGGGTTTCGAAATCGGAGGCGTCGTTGCCGCGGACCAGTCCCCGGCGCGGCGGCGGCGCGCCGAGGCTGGCGAGCAGCGCATCGACCTGGCTGAAATCGAGATCGGCGTTGCGCCAGCAGAGCTGGGCGAGCGGCTGGAACTGATGCGCCTCCACCTGGCGCGCCACCTCCTCGGGCATCGGCGCGCAAGTGGCGGTGGTGCCGAACGTGCCGTCGCGCATGCCCCGCCCGGCGCGGCCGGCGATCTGCGCCACTTCCGCCGGCACCAGCGCGCGGATGCGGTGGCCGTCGTGCTTGGACAGGCCGGCGAAGGCGACGTGATCGACATCCATGTTGAGGCCCATGCCGATCGCGTCGGTGGCGACCAGGAAATCGACCTCCTTGTCCTGATAGAGCGCCACCTGGGCGTTGCGGGTGCGCGGGGACAGCCGGCCCATCACCACCGCGCAGCCGCCGCGCCGGCGGCGGATCGCCTCGGCGATCGCATAGACCTCGCCGGCCGAGAACGCGACCACGGCCGAGCGCGGCGGCAGCTTGGTCAGCTTGGCCGGCCCGGCATGGACCAGCTGCGACAGCCGCGGGCGGGTTTCGATCGCGATGCCCGGCACCAGGCGGGTGAGCAGCGGGCGGATCGTCTCGGCGCCGAGGAACATCGTCTCCACCAGGCCGCGCGCATGCAGAAGTCGGTCGGTGAAGACATGGCCGCGGTCGGGGTCGGCGCAGAGCTGGATCTCGTCCACCGCGACGAACTCGGCGGCCCGGTCGAGCGGCATCGCTTCCACGGTGCAGGAGAACCAGCGCGCCTCGGGCGGGACGATTTTTTCTTCCCCGGTGATCAGCGCGACGTGGCGGGGGCCCTTGAGGCGCACAAGACGGTCGTAGTTCTCGCGCGCGAGCAGGCGGAGGGGGAAGCCGATGATGCCGGAGGCATGGGCGGCCAGCCGCTCGATCGCAAGATGCGTCTTGCCGGTGTTGGTGGGGCCGAGAACGGCCTTCACCCGCGGGGCGAATCCGGACATGGGCGAATGTTTGGGGGCGGGGCGGGCAAATGCAAGCGAAGGTTTGTGTCGCCCGAGGGGCGCGCCGGGGGGCGCGCCGGGGGGCGCGCCGGGGGACGCGCCGCGTTCCGGATGGCGGCCGGCATCACAAATTGTCCGGCCAGCGCTGCCGTCCGTGCAGCATGCGCAGAACTTCGATGCTGTCGCCGCGCGCGCGGTAGGCGACGACATAGGCGGTACGGGCGACGATCAGTTCCCGCGTGGCCGGCCGGCGCCCGGGGCGGCCGATGTCGGGAAAGCGCGCCAATCCGCCGATCGCGGCGAGGATCCGTGCGACCTGCCGATCCGCCGCCGGCGCATTGGCGGTGGCGATATAGGCGCGGGCGGCGGCGAGGTCGCGCACAGCGGGTTCGGTCCAGACTATCCGCATTCGGGCATGGGAAGCTCGTCGGGCTGACCCCAGGAGCGGACCCAGGTCAGGACATCGTCATGCGCGACGACGCGGCCGGCATCGGCTGCCCTGATCCCTTCCTCGATCGCCGCCAGCTGCCATTGCTGGATGGCGAGGAAATCGCGCAGCGCCTGTTCGATCACCCAGGACTTCGGACGATCGAGAGCCATGGCGATCGTGGCGACCTGGTCGTTGAGGGCGGCGTCCAGGCGGACGCTGACGGGAGCGGTTTTCCGTGTTTCCGAGCGGGCTGTCTTCATCTTCGCTACAGTGTACTACAACGCAGTCCCAATCAAGCATGCCGCCGCCATCGCCGTGCGGTCGCCCATGGATTAGGCGGACGACCATGATTTGGTCCATGTCAGCACAGGGTTTAGGCCAACCTTCGGGAGACCGACTTCGGATCGCGCATAAATCCCGGCACGGCGCTTGCTCACCCACACCCCATGGATGGTCTGACCTCGGCTGATTTGCTCCCCCCAGGCTATGGCGCGGCACCGCGCCCGGCGCTGGCCATCCGCAACCTGACGCATGATTTCGTCGCCGCGGACGGCACCGTCGCCCCGGTGCTGAACCACCTGGACATCGCGGTCGGGCCCGGAGAGATCGTGGCGATCGTGGGCCGCAGCGGCGCCGGCAAGAGCACGCTGTTCAACATCATCTCGGGCCTGCTCACGCCACGGGCCGGGCAGGTGGAGATCGCGCCCGGACCGGACGGCGGGCCGGGCCGCGTGGGCTACATGCTCCAGAAGGACCTTCTGCTGCCCTGGCGCAGCGTGCTCGACAACGCGCTGCTCGGCGTCGAATTGCGCGGCGGGCGGCCCCATGCGCGGCGCGC
>JAJZVS010000364.1 GCA_021845555.1 Pseudomonadota bacterium | reverse complement strand
TTGCCAGGCTGCGGCCGCCCCCGCCCTACGCGCGGCGCGGCGGCGAGGTGATCGCGGCGATGCTCGGCCAGGTCGGCATCAAGGTGAAGCTGGTCGACGTGGAGTGGGCGCAGTGGCTGTCCCAGGCGTTCACGCACAAGGACTACGAGGCGACCATCATCGCCCATGTCGAGCCGCGCGACCTCTACCAGTACGCGAACCCGGAATATTACTGGAACTATCACAACAAGGCCTACGACGCGCTGTTCGCCAGATACCAGGCCGCGACCGACCCGAAGCAGCAGCTGAAGCTGTGGGGCGACCTGCAGCGCAAGCTGGCGAAGGACGAGCCCAACATCTTCCTCTGCGCGCTGCCCAAGATCGGCGTGTGGAACGCCAACCTGCGCGGCATGTGGAAGAACATGCTCATCACCGTCGACATCGTGGGCCAGATGAGCTGGGCCAAATAAGCGCCTTCACCAGACCGTCTGCTGGCTGAAATTGACCCGGTTCCTGCTGCGCCGGCTGCTGGGGCTGGCCGTGATGCTCGTCGCGGCCTCGCTGGTGGTGTTCGTGGTCATGAACGTGCTGCCCGGCGACCCGGCGCTGCTGATGCTGGGCACCGGGGCGACGAAGTCCACGCTCGCCGCGCTCAGGCACCAGATGGGGCTCGACCTGCCGCTGTGGCAGCAATACCTGCGCTGGGCCGGCGGGCTGCTCGAGGGTAATTTCGGCATCTCCTACACCTACCAGACGCCGGTCGCGGGGCTGATCCTGTCGCGGCTGTGGGTGACGCTGCCGCTCGCCGGGATGAGCATCCTGCTCTCCGTCGGCATCGCCATCCCGGTCGGCGTGATCGCGGCGACGCGGCAGGGCAAGGCGGCGGACGCGGCGCTGATGGGGGCGGCGCAGCTGGGCGTCGCGGTGCCGAATTTCTGGCTCGGGCTGCTGCTGATCCTGGTGTTCGCGGTGCGGCTGCACTGGCTGCCGGCGACCGGCTTCCCGGGCTGGTCGCACGGCATCCTGCCCGGCGTCGCCGCACTGCTGATGCCGGCGGTCTCGCTCGCCCTGCCGCAGGCGGCGATCCTGGCGCGCGTCACCCGCTCCGCGGTGATCGAGGCGGCGGGGGAGGACTATGTGCGCACGGCGCGCGCCAAGGGGCTGGCAGCGCGCGCGGCGATCTGGGGCCACGCGCTGCCCAACGCGCTGATCCCGGTCGTGACCATCATGGGCTTCCAGTTCTCCTACCTGCTCGCGGGCACGGTGGTGATCGAGAACGTGTTCACGCTGCCGGGGATGGGGCGGCTGCTGTTCCAGGCCATCGCCGGGCGCGACCTGATCACGGTGCAGGACATCGTGGTGCTGCTCACCGGCAGCGTCATCGTGGTCAACACGCTGGTGGACCTGACCTACGCCGCGATCGACCCGCGCATCTCGGTGGGGGGCGGGGAGCGGTGAGGAGCATGCCGCGCAACATGCGGGTGGGGATCGTGCTCACCGGCTTCGTGGTCGCCGTCGCGCTCGTGGCGCAGTTCTGGACACCCTATCCGCCGCTCGCGATCGACGTGATCCACCGCCTGGCACCGCCGTCTGCGCAGCACTGGCTGGGCACCGACAATTTTGGCCGCGACGTCGCCTCCGAACTCATGGCCGGGGCGGCGACCTCGCTGTTCGTCGCGGTCATCGCGGTGGTGGTGGGGGCGGGTATCGGCATCCCCGTCGGCGTGACCGCGGCGGTGGGCGGGGGCTGGATCGACACGGTTCTGATGCGCGCGGCCGACCTCACCTTCGCGTTCCCCGCGCTGCTGACGGCGGTGATGATCACGGCGCTGCGCGGGCCAGGTGCCGTCGACTCGATGCTGGCGATCGGCATCTTCAACATCCCGGTCTTCGCGCGGCTGGCGCGCGGCGCGGTGCTGTCGCTGCTCGGGCGCGACTTCGTGCTGGCGGCGCGCGCGGTGGGGGCGAAGTGGCACACCATCGCGATCCGCCACCTGCTGCCCAACGCGGCGCCGATCCTGCTCGTGCAGGCGACGATCCAGTTCGCGCTGGCGGTGCTGGCGGATGCGGGGCTGTCCTATCTCGGGCTCGGCTCGCAGCCGCCGCAGCCCTCCTGGGGGCGGATGCTCGCGGACTCGCAGAGCTATATCTGGAGCGACCCGCTGCTGCCGGTGCTGCCCGGAATCGCGATCGTGATCGCGGTGCTGGGGCTCAACCTTCTCGGCGACGGGCTGCGCGACAAGCTGGACCCGAAGCTGCGGCGGGGAAGGTGACGCGGCAGCGGAAGGCGCGCGCCGGCGGGGGCAAAGACCTGTAGCCTTCCATATCCGGAATGATATATCTTCAGTCTGGTTCCGTATCCGCGTTCGATCGGGGGAAGACATGGGCCTGTTCCTCCCAACCGACTGGAAATACGACACATCACAAGAGAAGGCCGGGTCGTTTCTCCTCGGCCTCGCCATTGGCAAGATGTGGTTTGTCAACTCGAAGACGGGCGAAAGGCTCGCGCTGAAATACCGCGCCGTCAGCCTGAACCTCGGGGCCGGTCCGCCGGTGCAGGCATCGTGGTCGCATGCGGCGGATCCCAGCCACGGCGTGGGCAACGTCACCGCGGCCTCCGGGAAATATTTCGGCTCGCTCTCCTTTCCGTGCCGCGGCTACGTTCTGAGCTTGTCGGGAACGGTGGGGCTCCTCGCCGAGCAGCACCAGGGGACGGGCGCGCTGACAATGATACTCTTCGGCCTCGATCCGGTCTTCGCCGGAGTGCGTATCGTGGGATCGGGCCATGCCGTGTTTCCGGGCGCTGGGGCCGGCGGCGGCGTCGCGGTGTTCGAACACGCCTGACCCGGGTTCTGCCGGAGGCCAGGCCGCCGGACGGGGGAGCAACCGGAGGGTGGTCTGTCGTCCGCGATCGGCGGGACAGTGCCAGCCGGCCGTGCGCCTACTTCCCGCCGCCGAGGTCGAGCAGCGAGTGGTGCAGCGCGTGGATCGCGACCGGCGCCGCCGGGGGCGCGTCGGCCACCTCGACCCGGCGGACCGTCGGCGCCACGCCCGGCGTGTTGGCCAGGATCACACCGTTGTCCGGTCGGTCATAGATGAAGCCGAAGGTCGGGTAGACGCTGCCGAACTGGCCGGGATAACGCGGCCCGAGGCCGACGCGCACCGCCGTCCAGTCGTTGTTCCGCGAGACGTCGATCACCGCGATGTTGCGCGAGATGCCGCTGTGGTTGGAGCCGGGGCCGGCCCAGTTCGCCTGCTCGATCAGGATCTCGCGGCTGTTGACGATGCTCATGACCACCGCGACGTGGCCGAGCGGCATGCGCCCGATGCCCTGGAAGGCGAGCACGGCGCCGGGCTCCGGCCGGTGGCCGCGGGCATAGTGGCCGGCGGCGTTCCACCACCAGTCCTTGGCGTTGCCCATGATGTTGATGCCGGAGACGTCGCGAGCGAAGGGCACGCACCATTCCCAGCGCGGGTAGTTGATCGCCTTCGGGAACTTCAGCGGCGGGTTGACGGCCTCGGGGTGGAAGACGGCCATCTGGCGCATCGGCGCCGGCGGCTGGTAGGCGGGCGGGATGAACGACACCGTCCGCACGCCCGCGGGCGGCTGGTAGGCGGGCGGGAGGAAGGCCACCAGATG